>VBGV01000365.1 GCA_005880755.1 Chloroflexota bacterium | reverse complement strand
GATCGACCACATCGAAACGCCGTCGCCGCTGAACCCGCTCGGGGTGAAGGGGGCGGGGGAGGCCGGCGTGATCCCGGTCGGGGCGGTGATCGGCTCGGCGATCGAAGACGCGCTCGGCGTGCCGATCACTGAGATGCCGCTCTCGCCGCTGAAGCTCTACGAGCTCGCTAAGACTCAGCTCTGACCACGGCGGCGACGATGTTCCCGCCTGGGGGGCCCTGGTGGGAGTTGCGTTCGCCTCCGCTCACGTAGTTCGTCGTCCGGCCGGTCACTGAAGCAACGAGCATTCCCCCCAGCGCCTTGCCGATCTCGTAAGCGTGCACGTCGTCGAGCAGCGTGATGCGGTGCCCGCGCACCTGGTCACTGCCGGGGATGACCGATTTCGCGAACACGTGGACAAGGCGGTCAAGATCCTTCTCGTCGGGCAGGCCGTCTTTGAACTGCAATCCCGCTGCCCGCAGCGCGTTGCGCACGCCTTCAGCGTCAATGAAGTCTCGCGTCACGGAATGCCCGATCCGCAGAGGACTCGCGGACCCCGCGGAGTTGCCGAAGACCACCACCTCGCCGTGGCGCTTCTCGCCGCCCGACGAAGTCATCGCGACCTCGGAGTAGAGGTCCCAGTTGCGGCGCACCACGTCGTCGGCCAGCTTGGATTCCGGAACCTCACCCAACGCCATCGCCACACCCAACGCCGCGGCGTCGTTGGCGTACACGCCTGCGCCTTCTGGGCCGAACGTGAGGTCGTGCGAGACAACCGTCTTGCCCCGCGACTCCGCGTCCTTGATGCTCGCAGTCGTCAACCCGGGCACCTTGACCATCACCAGGTGCACGTCCTTCGGATCGCTCAGTGCCGCGTCCTTCATCGCCTCGTGCGTGGCCGTGGCAACCTTGCGGATCATGCCCATCCGGCCGACCTCTTCAGGCGAAATGGCATCCGAGCCGGCCCGGCCGACCACCAGCCGCTTCTCATCGCCCTGGCGACGGTCGGCAACCTCGACCCACTCGCGAGTGATCGCGGCGATGTGCGGCGTGATCACGCCGGGACATCCGCCCGAGAGGACGAAGATCACATGCTTGGCGACCTCGTCCTTCGAGACGTCGAGAAACTTTGCGGTCCACTCGCGAAGGGCCGCGTCAGCCCAGATGCGGCCCCAATCGTCGTGCGCACCCGTGCCTTCGGTTTTGCCCACCAGCGCGACGAGCGTGTCCGGCTTGATCTTTCCCGCATCCGCGAGCTTCTGCAGCCCGGACGTGTCCGCGGGGGTGGCGGACGGGCACACGAACATCTCGACGCGCTGTGCTTTCATTCGTTCACCTCTCAGTCAAGACCGGGCGGGCGTTGGAAACCGAAGCCCGGCATCTGCTCCAGCTGTTCGGCGAATTCCAGCAGGTCGTACTCCTGGCCGAACTGCCCCACCAGCTGCACACCGATAGGCAGTCCCTCGTGCAGGCCGGCGGGGATGGAGATCGCGGGCGAGCGTGCGAAGGTGACCGGCAGCACGAACTGCACGTAGCGCGCCCACTCCTCACCGAGAAACGGCGGCACCTTTTCGATCTGCATTGGTGGTAGACCGAGGGTAGGCGTGAGCAGGAAGTCGTAGCGAGTCTGCAGCGGGACGGCCACGGCACGATTTGCCGCGTTGGTCGCCAGCTCGAAAGCGCGGAAATAGTCCATCGCGGTGAGGCTGCGTCCTTCCTCGGCGAGCTTGCGAATGCCCGGCCCGAAGGTGGAGAGGTCGGCGGGAAAGCTGGCCATGCTGGCGCGGCGGACCACTGCGTAGCCCTCGGTGACCGGCTCCGGGTCCCACTTGATTTCTTGAATTTCATGGCCGGCATTTTCCAGAGCCCTCGCCGCCCGACGGCATGCGTCCTGGCACGCCGGGTCCGCGCCCGCGAAGGCGGTGCCGATCAGCAGTCGGCGCTTCGACGAAACACCACTCGGCCGCGTGGCCGTCATGA
The DNA here is from genome assembly GCA_005880755.1 of Chloroflexota bacterium. Lineage (GTDB taxonomy): Bacteria > Chloroflexota > Dormibacteria > Dormibacterales > Dormibacteraceae > 40CM-4-65-16. Next base: position 205 of record VBGV01000365.1, on the reverse strand, counting down.
CGGAGAACAGAAGCCGCGCGTCGGCGACAGTGCGCGTCATCGGTCCGCGCGACTGCAGCACGGTCACATCGACCTCCTCCGACGGGATCCGATCGGGCGTCGGTCGGAGGCCCACCACCCCGCAGCACGACGCCGGGATCCGGATCGACCCACCGGTGTCACCGCCCAGCGCGACCGAGGCCATCCCTGCCGCGACCGCCGCGCC
>VBGV01000364.1 GCA_005880755.1 Chloroflexota bacterium | reverse complement strand
CACGCCGACGTGGTGGATGCGCATGGGCGCCTCTATTGTCGCGACCCCGCGCAAAAGCGGGAATCCAGTGAGTGCTTCACACTGTCGCCGTGACCGGCAGGATGGGCCGACGATCCACGGTTGCCATGGCGGCAGCCGGCATCGTCTTGGCGTGCGGGGGCACGGGCAGCTCCGGTGGCGCGCCGAGCCCGACACCGTTGGTCGAGGTCGGCCAGGTGACCGTGACCGAATCTAGCTGCACCTATCAACGCTCCAGCGATCCGGCTGCCGGTACGCAGGCTGCGATCCGGCTGATCGACCAGCGGGCCACTGGTTTCAACGCCCACCTCTTTCTTCTCGACGACGGTTACCGCTTCTCGGACTGGGAGGCTGGATTCCTGGTCAGCCACGCCACGCTGGTCGAACACGCGCACAGGGTCGCCGACGGTCATGTCGACCCAAGCAAGACGGACAGCTTCTCGGCGCAATTCGTGAGCGGAACGTACGGGATCCTTTGCGTCCCCCTCCGGAACGGCCAGGAGTACGGGATCGGGTACACCGCCGGACCGATAACCGTGCGCTAGCCCCAGGCGTAGTCGCTTTCAGCTGTCATACCGATACCAGCCTTCGCCCGTCTTGCGACCGAGCTTGCCTGCTTTGACCTTCGCCTCAAGCAGAGCCGACGGTCTGTAACGCTCGTCGCCGGTCGATCGGTACATGTGAAGGCGGGCGTTGTAGGTGACGTCGAGCCCGCTGAAATCGCCGAGGCGGAACGGCCCCATCGGCCAGTTCAGGCCTTTCTCGACCGCGGTGTCGATGTCCTCGAACGAGGCGACGTCCGCATCGAGCAGCCGGTAAGCCTCCTGCGTCGCGGCGTGGAGGATGCGGTTCACGATGAAGCCGTCGATCTCCTTGTTCAGGACCACCGCGGTCCGGCCCATCTCGCGTGCCATCGCGAGCGCGCTGCGCACCGTTTCGTCCGACGTTTCCGGCCCGCGGACGATCTCCACCAGGTCCATCACCAGCACGGGATAGAAAAAGTGCATGTTGAGGCAGCTTTCGGGGCGTCCCGTGGCGTCCGCCAGCTTGCTGATGCCGATCGTCGAAGAGTTGCTGGCGAGGACGGCTCCGGCCGGCGCGAGCGTGTCCAGCTCCCCAAAGATCGATCGCTTGACCGCGAGGTCCTCGAACACCGCCTCGATGACCAGCTCAGCGTCTGCCACCGCCTCATGAAGGTCGGTGGTAAGACGGACACGGTCCAGCGCGGCCCGCGCATCCGAGGAGGACAGCCGACCTTTCTCAACCCGTCGGGCCAGATGCCCCTGGTTGGAATCTCGAGCCTTGCGAAGCTGAGCCTCGTCTGTGTCCTGGAGCGCGACGTCGATGCCGTGCAGCGCGGCCTGCTGCGCGATCTGCGCGCCCATGCTGCCTGCGCCGACGACGGCGAGTCGCGTCGTCACTGCATTCAATAAGTCACATCCATGTCGGGCTAGCTCGCGACCGAGAAGATCCGGGTCACCGTGTTCAGCGTCGCCAGGTTCCCTACGAGCCCGTCGATCCGCATCTTGCCCTGGAGAAGCTTCAACGCTACGCCGCGCCCGACCTCGTCGTAGTACACCGGCATCCCGAACAGGCCGATCTTCAGGTTGCTGAGATTCATGACGGTGTCCGCCTCGGCGCGGATGGTGATGTCTCGTTTGGGCTCGAGTCCGTTGTGGACGAGCAGGGCTCCGCGCTCAAAGACGAGCGTTACGCCTTCATCGATGTCTGTGACCCAGATCCCGACTCGAGCTGCGAGCGAGTCGAAGTCCTTCTTACGCTCAGGACGGCTTTCGACATTGGCTTCGATCAGCCCGCCGAGCATGGACGCAAAGGCGCTCGGTTCCGCGTCTGCGTAGGTGACAGGCTTGCTCGTCTTTACCTTTCGTCGGGCCATTGGACCGGGACCCGCGTCGTGCACTCGGTCAGCTCCTGCGACGCTTTGGTGTACCGCACGATGGTCGGCAGGTCTCCCTTCAGTTTCAGCTTGCCCTGCAGCATGCCCTTGGTCGCATCGAGCTCTTTCGTCGCCACCTGCTTCCAGCGCGTGTAGGGAGCCGTGATCACAAATTGACAGCTCTGCGCCTCGGAGGCAGGACCGACGTGGATGTCGCGAGCCTCGCCGTCGAAAAGGTCCATCACGACGCCGACCGACTCAGGCACGTTCTTGTCGGGCTCGGCCTCGATCACCAGGCCGACCGTCCACTTCCAACCCTTGGCCGCCGCCTTGTAGACGCTCGATTTGTTGACTTCGTCCTTGAAACGCACGGCCCACTCGTCGGAGAAAGCATTGACCGCCATAACGTCCTCCTGCTGGCCTAAGCCGGATACCTTGCGTGAAGAACGATAACTAGGCTTCGAGGGTGAAGCGAAGCATGTTCTGCCCGATGGCGATGGTGTCGCCGTCGGACAGCTGCTTATCGATCACGGGCTCGCCGTTGACGAGCGTCCCGTTGGTGCTGCCGAGGTCGCTGATCCAGAACGATCCTGCGCGCTCCTCGATCCGTCCGTGGTGGCCCGAGGTGGCGGGGTCGCCCACTACGACGTCGTTGTCCGGCGCACGACCGATGCTGACCATCTGGTTCGGCAGGGCGACGATCCGGCCCGCGAACGGTCCCGACTCGAAGCTCAGGAGCGCGGCGAATCCCGTGCCGGACGCGACCTGCTCCGGGGGCATCGCCTGCAGCGAAACCGTGCCCTTGGGGTCGGCGTCGGGGTCGGTTTGCTGCCAGACCGGAATCACCGATGTCGCCTCCTCGAACGATCCCGCCTCGGCGGGCGCGCCGTTGCCCGGGGCCGCGGCAGGCGATCCGGACGGCCAGGCCACCAGAGTGGAGCTCACGTTGGGTGTGGCCGCGCCGGAGGTTTTCAGGGCTGGCTGAGTCACTGCCGTCGAAGGGATCGCGGGTTCCGGCTCTGGCTCTGCGACAGGCAGTGGCGTCTGTGGTTCGGGTTCGGGCAGGGTTTCCAGCGCCGGGGCCTCGGCCATCACCTCGGCGGACG
>VBGV01000242.1 GCA_005880755.1 Chloroflexota bacterium | reverse complement strand
ACGCTCTACAGCTTCACGCTCGACTCGCCAAGCATCAGCGGCGGCTACAGCGTGATCCAGCAGGTACTCGACTTCGCACCGGCGTCGCAAACGCTGAAGAACCGCCACGGCGGTCCCGGCGTGGTCACGGTGCTCCAGGGCGAAGCCACGATCACCATCGACGGGGTGGAGAAGACCTACAAGGTGGGCGACAGCTTCAGCCTGACGACGAGCCAGACCATGCAGGCCTTCAACCGGGGGACCAATGAACTTCTGGTCGCTGCCAGCTTCCTCCTCCCGGATGGTGCCCAACTAACAACGAACGTCTAAATAAACCGACATAGCCCTGGCGGCCGGGGTCCCCCGGCCGCGACCCACTTTGCAAGAGCGCCTCCCAGCGTGGCCTCGAGTGGCTACTGAGACAAGTCCGAACGTATACCGGAATGGGAGCAGCGCCTGCGGCGAAGCGCACGCGCGATGAGGGAAACCATTGGGGTTTTCCCTCATATGTGTAGGGAAGGCCCTCCACCGGGGGGCAGAGGACCTTCAGAAAGGAGGGAGGGCGAGTTCAGACGCTGAATTCCATGTTACCCCCGTCAGGCAAGGGGCGCGCACCTGGCTTTTCAGCTCTTCTACATTCATGTGGTGGGCCGGTTCGCCATCGATCTGACCGCCTGCTGGCGACCCCAGCGGGTGGGGATGCTGACGGTGGCGGTCGAGCTGTCTCGGGCGCTGGTCAAGCATGCTTCCGGCGACCAGTTCGTGCTGCTGTGCAGCCGCGAGCGGCCTGAATCGCTTCAGGATCTCGACTGCGAGGCCGTCCTTTCGCCGTACCGCCATGAGTTGGTCATGAAGTCGAGGTGGCTGCCGGCGCTCGAGCCGCAGCTGGGGTCCGACGCCATCCTTTACCCCTACTGGCCGAGCCCGCCTTTTCGGCGCGAAGGCGCGCCGCCCGCAGCGGTCTTCGTCCACGACCTCGCGTTTCGGATCCGGCCGCATGAGGTGCCGTGGCAGCAGCGCATGTATTTCCGCGCCGTCCTGCCTCCCGCGCTGCGCCACGCGGCCGCGGTCCTGGTGCCCTCGGAATCGACGCGCCGCGACCTTCTCCAGTGGTATCGAATCCCGGGGTTGGAGCAAAAGGTCGAGGTGATTCCAGAAGGCCCTCCACCGGAGGTGCCTCCCGGGCCGCTGCCCGACGGCGTCGAGCCGGGATACATCCTCGCCGTCGGCACCATCGAGCCACGCAAGAACTACACGCGCTTGCTTGCGGCTTATCGGCAGCTCCGAGGCCGGCGGGGCGCGCTGCCGTTCATCATCAACGGCCGTCCCGGCGTGCCCCAGCTGGTCATCGCGGGTCGCGCGGGATGGGCATACGGCGACACGCTGCAGCGCATCGCTGCCGAGCCCGGGGTCCGCTACCTCGGCCACGTGGACGAGCCGACGCTCGCGGCCTTGTACGCGTCGGCATCGGTGCTCGCGTTTCCGAGCCTGTACGAGGGCTTCGGACTTCCCCTCCTCGAAGCGATGGGGCATGGGGTGCCCGCGGTGGTCGGCGCCACGGGTGCATTGCCCGAGCTGGCAGTCGGATCGGCGATTTCCATCAACGCTGAGGACACGGAGGCGATCGCGGGCGGGCTCGAGAGGCTGCTGGCAGATGAGGGACTGCGCAAGAAGCTGGGCGAGGAAGGCAGGCGCCGGGCCAAGGGCTACAGCTGGGCAAACGCGGCGGAGCGCACGCTCGACGTGCTGCGCCGGATCGGCCATACAACAGAAAGGAAGGCGGCGTAGTGAGGGTTTCCGTCAGAGCCGTGCTCGGTCGTGGGGCGCACGACTACTCTCAGCTGACTCTCGACCCCACGCGCTTCGACGTCGAGTCGGGCTCCGACTTTTCGATCGGTGGCCACCAGGTCGTCCTGGCCGCCACCGATCAGCCCCTTGACTCGCGCCACGGGTCGCTTCTGCGCGACTTCGTGCGGCGGGGTGGCGGGCTCGTGTTGCTGCACGGCACGCTCGCCGCGTGGTCGTCGTCCGAAGCCATACGCGATCTCGCGGGCTGGATTCCAAGTGGCCCGGGTCCGGTCACGGAGCTGATCGTCAGACCCGAAACGGGTCATCCGGTCACGCAGAACCTTGATTCGGAGTGGAGGGTGCGAGACGAGCTCTACCTATCCGAGGGCCCGCCCCTCGATGCGAACATCCTGCTGCGCGCGAGCTGGCAGTTCACGGAGCAGGTGGTCGCGTATGAGCGCGCCTACGGAGACGGTCGGTTTGTCTACATCGGACTCGGCCACCAGCCGGCGACGTATCAGGACCTGACCTTTCAGAAGCTCGTCACGAGGCTGCTCCTTTTCGCCGCGGGGCGGACCGCAGCCGCGCCGATCGGCGTGGGGCTGATTGGCTATGGCGCGATCGGCCGCGAGCACGCGGCGTCGATCACTGCCGTCAGCGGGCTGCGGCTGACGTCCGTTTGCGACCTGTCGGCGGAGCGGCGCGAGGTGGCCGCGCGCGAGTGGTCGATCCCCACGCATGCGCGGCAGCAAGAGATGCTCGACGACCCGGATGTAGGCCTGGTCGTGGTCGGCACCCCACCCAGCGCGCATTTGAATCCCGTGCTCGCCGCGCTGCACGCGGGCAAGCACGTGGTCTGCGAGAAACCATTCGCCGTCAGCGTCGACGAGGCTGACCGCATGATCGGCGCGGCGGCATCGCGCAATCTCGCGCTGACCGTTTACCAGAGCCGCCGTTGGGATCCCGACTATCTGGCGATGCGTGATGTCGTGCGCTCAGGGCGAATCGGCGAACCCTTCTACATGGAGTCGTTCATCGGCGGCCACGATCATCCGTGCGACCTGTGGCACAGCCACGAGCCGATCTCGGGCGGAACGATTTTTGACTGGGGGTCGCACTACTTCGACTGGATCCTGCAGCTCTTCCCCGACTCCGTGCGCACGATCGCGGCACAGGCGCACAAGCGCGTGTGGCACGACGTGACGAACGCCGACCAGGTGCGCGTCGACATGACCTTCGCCGGCGGAGCGCAGGCTATGTTCCTGCAATCGGACGTCGCCGCAGCTCGCAAACCGAAGTGGTACCTGCTCGGCACGCAGGGCGCCGTGACCGGCGAGTGGGCCGATCAGCCGGTGCCCTCCGACTTCCCTTCGCGAGTGAAGGTGTTCCGGCCTGATAGAGAGGAATTGTTGATTCTTCCGCCGCGCGAGGAGAACGGCTTCTACCGGAACCTCGCCGACCACCTTGCGTGGCGCGAACCAATCGCGGTCACCGCCGAGGAGGCGCGCCGGACGGTGGCGGTGATGGCGGCTGCCACGGAATCGATCGCCCGCGGCGGCGCACAGTTGGAGGTCGACATATAGCCGAGCATCTCGGCTGGGGTGTGCTCGGGGCGGCGGACATTGCCCGCCGCGCGGTGCTCGCGGCGATTGCGGCTTCCGGCAACGGTCGGCTCGTGGCCATGGCGAGTCGCAGCCCGGAGCGAGCGCGCGAGATGCTTGCGCCCTACCCCGACGCCCGGGTGATCGAGTCGTACGAGGCGCTGCTCGCCGACCCGGAGGTCGATGTCGTCTACAACCCGCTGCCCAACCACCTGCACAAGGAGTGGACGCTGCGAGCGTTCCAGGCGGGCAAGCACGTGTTGTGCGAAAAGCCGCTCGCGATGAACGCGACCGAGGCGGAGGAGATGGCGGCCGCGGCAACGGCCTCGGGCAAGCACCTGATGGAAGCGTTCATGTACCGGTTTCATCCCGCCATGCGAGCCTTTGTCGAGCAGCTGCGCGATCCGGTCCACGTGGAGGCGAGCTTCGGATTCACGGTCAAAGACGCCGACGACATCAGGCTGCAGGAACCGTTTGGCGGCGGCGCACTGCTCGATGTCGGTTGCTACACGGTCAGCGTTTCGCGGTGGATCCTCGGCGAGCCTGTCGAGGTCCTCGCGCGAGCGCGGATCGTACGGGGGGTCGACATGACGATCACCGGACTGCTCACATTCACTGACAATCGGACCGCGTCCATATGGGCCAGCCTTGAGGCGCCGGAAGGGGCGCAGAACCTGACGGTGGTGGCGGACGGCGGCATCCATCGCAGGGAGCGCCCGTTCAGCGCGTACCGCGATCCGCACGACCCGTACCAGCTGATGGTCGAGTCATTTGGGGTCAGTGTTCTCGAGAACAAGCCCGTGGCCATCCCGGTCAAGGAATCGATCGCCAACATGCGGGTACTTGACCGCATCGCCGAATCAGCTAGGTCTTGATCAGCTCCTGAAACCGCGGATCGTCACGGAGAAGTGCCAGGCCAGGATCCGAGGCGGCCGCATCCTTCATGTCGGGCCGCATCGGCAGTGATTCCGCGATGAGGTCGATGGCTTCGGGCAGCCTGCCCTGGGCAGACCTCGTGCAGGCCAGGTTGTAGAGGACCGCGCCCAGCACGATGGGCGGCGCGGCGACCGCGCGCATCTCCGCCGCGGCCTCCTCGAACAATCGATGCGCTGCCTCGACATCGCCGTTCTCGAGAAGGTATGCGTGCAGGTGCATGCGCGGGTGTGTGTAGCTGTTGCGAAGGACCGCCTCGGTTGTCGTTCTGGCGAGATACCACTGAAATGGAGCGTGGCCGACCTGTTGGTAGATCTCGAGGATCTCTCCGAAGAGATGGTCCGACCTCGAGCCGGCGTCGGTCAGGGGCGTGCCGATCCCGCGCGCCAACTCTGCTTCGTTGAACTTATCGATGTCTTCCGGTGGCGGCGAGTAGGGCCGGCCTTCGCTGACTTCGACCAGGGCGTTGAGGAACCGCTCGCGCCACATGCCGAGGTGAAACATGAGGAGCGAAGCCGGCCAGCCCTTGGGCGCGGTCTCAGACCGGCGCGCTGTCTCGACGAACTCCTGCTCGATCCTGCGCTCGGTTTCGAGAGCGCCGCGGATCGCGTCGACGTCAGGCAGGGTTCATGTCCATGGTCTGCGTGCCCTTGAAAGTGATCGGGCCCGTCAGACCCGGCGTGGTGCCGCCGGCGGTCATGTTGAGCGTCATGGTCGCGTCGACCTTGCCCGTGGAGTGTGTCTTGGCGACGCGACGGGCGCCCGAGTCGATCCACGAGGTCACGTCGGAGGTCGTCGTCCCCTTCATCGACAGGCCCTGCACTCCGCTGGCGCCGCCGGTGGACGGGAACAGCGGCGTTCCGCCCTGCCCGCCCATCGCGGACATATCGATCGTGATGTCGATGGTCGTCGCGATGTTCGACTGCACCACGGACGTGTTGACGTTCTTGACCTGCTCATCGCGCAGGTACTTGCTCTTGGTCGTGACGTGGATCGATCCTTTGCCCATCGGGTTGGCCTGGTCGTAGTCCTTCGTCCACGTGTCGCCCGGCTTGACCGGCTTGTCGGGAAGGATCGCCGTGATCAGTCCGCCTTCCGTTCCCGAGAGCCCGGGCAGGGAGCCGTTGGTGAAGGTGCTTCCGTTCACGCTCACGATCCGCCCGTCGGAGGCGACCTTCATCTCGACGCTTGTCGGCGTGGTGGTCGTCGTGGTGTTGGTTGTGCCGTTGGTCGTGGTCTTGACCGAGATGTCGGTGAGGGAGATCGTCAGGTCCGCCGTGCCGCTGGAGTCCACTGACTTCACCGTGATCGTCTCTTTGCCGGTCATGTCGAGGTTGAACGGGACCGAAAATCCCTCCGCGCCGATCGTGTAATCGAGCACCGCGTGCAGCGTGTACTTGTACGTGTCGCCGGCCTTATAGGCGAGCGAGATGCTGTGAGCCTGAACCGACCCAATTGAGCCGCATCCGGAGACGACAAGGAACAGGAGAGCGGCCAGCCGCCTCATGTCGCCCAGCTTAGGTTATGCCGCTGTTTTCGGAGCCTGCTCCGGTGCCTCTTCAGGTGCGGCCGCGGCGGCCGGCGCGGTTGCCGCCACCGGCACGATCTGGCGGAAGCGACTGAGCGCCTCGTCCCAGCCTGCGAGCATCGCGGCGGCGACCTTGCTGCCGGTGCGCCGGTGATGCTCTTCGATCAAAGCGCGCAGCTCAGCAGCATCTTCGGCGGGCACCTCGCGGGCCACCACGCTGTCCGCGTTGAGCTGCCTCCATTCGACTGCATAGGCGATGCCGCCCGTCATGCCGGCCCCTGCGTTCCAGCCAACCGGCCCCAGTGCCACCGCGATGCCGCCGGTCATGTATTCGCAGAAGTGATCGCCGGCCCCTTCCACGACCGCCACGGCGCCTGAGTTGCGCACGCAGAATCGCTCGCCGACCCGCCCTGCGATGAAGAGCCTGCCGCCGGTGGCGCCATAGGCGATCGTGTTGCCTGCGAGCACCGGCTCGTCCGCTGCGTCCTCGGCGAAGGGTTGGATGGCGATGACTCCGCCGCCCATGCCTTTGCCAACGTAATCCTGGGCCTGGCCTTCCAGCGTGAGCTCGACGTCCTCATCGAGGAAGGCGCCAAAGCTCTGCCCCGCGCTGCCGCGGTACCGGCGGCGCTCGCCGCGCGAGAGGTTGGCGCCGGTCGTGCGCTGCGAGTTGTCGATCTCGCCCTCAGGTGGCGCGGCTGTGGGCGACTCGCCGTTGCGCTCCCACTGACGCCGGCGCGCCACGGTCACGTCCGTGGTCGCCAGCACGTAGGAGAGGTCGAGCTTCGATTGCTCGTCCTGCTCGAGGAGCTCAACCCGCCCGACGATCTCATCCAGCGTGCGGGAACCCAGCTTCGCCAGGTGCTCGCGCACCTCTTCGGCGATCAGGAACAGGTAGTTGACGACGTGCTCCGGCCGTCCTTCGAACTTGGCGCGCAGCTCTTCGTTCTGCGTGGCGATCCCGGTCGGACACGTGTTGAGGTGACATTGCCGCGCCATATCGCAGCCGAGCGCGACGAGCACGCCGGTGCCGAAACCGAACTCTTCGGCACCGAGCAGCGCCGCGATCACGATGTCGCGCCCGTTGCGCAGCCCGCCGTCGGTGCGCAGGGTGACGCGCTCGCGCAGACGGTTCGCGACGAGGACCTGTTGCGCCTCCGCCAGTCCCAGCTCCCAGGGCGCGCCGGCGTTCTTGATCGAGGATAGGGGCGACGCGCCCGTGCCTCCGTCGTGGCCGGAAAGCAGGATGTAGTCGGCCTTCGCCTTGGCGACGCCCGCAGCGATCGTGCCGACCCCGGCCTCCGACACCAGCTTCACGCCGATCCGTGCGCGTGGGTTGACGGTCTTGAGGTCGTGGATGAGCTGCGCCAGGTCCTCGATCGAGTAGATGTCGTGGTGCGGCGGCGGTGAGATCAGCTGCATGCCGGGCTGCGCGTGGCGAAGGCGCGCGATCAGGCTCGTGACCTTGAGCCCCGGAAGCTGACCACCCTCGCCCGGCTTGGAACCCTGGGCGATCTTGATCTCCAGCTCGTCGGCGCGCTTCAGGTAGCGCGGCGTGACACCGAATCGCGCGGACGCGACCTGCTTGACCCGATTGTCGCGTCGCACGCCGTTGAAGTCCTCGTACATGTCGGGGTCCTCGCCTCCCTCGCCCGAGTTGGAGCGAGCCCCGACCTGGTTCATCGCGATGGCGAGCGCCTCATGCGCCTCTGGAGACAGAGCCCCCAGCGACATCGCGGTGCTGACGAATCGCTTGACGATCTCGGACGCCGGTTCCACTTCGTCGACGGGAACCGGCTGCGTACATTCCTTGATCCGCATCAGCTCGCGCAGCGACTGCGGCTCGCTCATGCTCGAAAGGCGACGCCACTCGCGATATGCATCCGCGTCGCCCGTTTGGGCTGCCTTCTGCGCCACCTTCACCGCGTGCGGGTTGTATGCGTGGTGCTCGCCTGCCTTGCGGAAGCGCACGCGTCCGTGGTCGGGCATGGCCTCGGGTCGCGCGCGCGCCATGCGCTCGATGTCGTCCAGGTCCGCGCCGCCGATGCGCGATGGCACCGCGGGGAAGCAGAGCTCCATCACCTCGGCGCCGAGTCCAAGAGCCTCGAGCACCTCGGCGCCCCGATAGCTCGTGACGCAGGAGATGCCCATCTTCGCCATCACCTTCAGGAGCCCGGCCTCGAGCGCTTTGCGATAGCGAGGCGCCGCTTCGTCGCCAACCGTCGCGAACGCGAGGTATGGATGCACCGCGGTGGCGCCGATGGTGATCAGGCACGCGACGTCGTGCACGTCGACAGCGTCGCCCGCGATGGCGACGATGTCGGTCGCCATCCGCTTGCCGGCCGCGAGCAAGTGCGAGTGCACCGCGCCGACCGCGAGCGCCATCGGCACCGGCAGCCGGTGCCACACCGACCGACGGTCGCTCAACGCGATCACGCCTGTCGCCGCCTCCGCCTCGCGGCACAGTCGGAGCAGCGCATCGCGCAGCGATTCGTCCGGCGCGTAAGTGGCGTCGAGCACCACCGCTTCCTCGAGCACACGAGCGAGCTCAGCCGCTCCGAGCACGGGAGACTCAAGTTCCAGCAACTTGCCGTCGGTCGGCACCGCCGGGTGGTGGCGCCGCAGAAGCTCGCGGTCCGCGCCGCCTTCCGGCTCGAGCGTCAGGTGGCGCGCGCCCAGCAGCATGCGCAGGGACATCACCGCCTTCTCGCGCAGCGGGTCGATCGCCGGGTTCGTGACCTGCGCGAAGCGCTGCCTCAGGTAACCGTAGACGCGGCGGGGCGTGCGTCCGAGCGCGGCGATGGGGATGTCATCGCCCATCGACCAGACCGGCTCGGCGCCCGACTCGGCCATGACGTCGACCACGAACTTGACGTCCTCGAAGCCCCAGCCGTGCAGCGCGTGGTGGGCGGCGAGATTCTCCAGTGGCTCGAGGTCGACGTGATGTCTTTCCACCGGGACGAGGACTCGGTCGGCGAGCAGCGCGTAGTCGTGGCGGCCGGCGGCCCGTTCCTTGGCGTCGGCGTCGCGCAACAGCGATCCGTCGCGCGTGTCGACGAGCAGCATCTGACCGGGTCCGAGCCGCCCGCGCTCGACGACGTCTTCGGGCGCCATCGTCACCACGCCCGCTTCCGACGCCGCCGCGACCAGGCCGTCCCTGGTGCGCTGCCAGCGCAGCGGGCGCAGGCCGTTGCGATCGAGCGCCGCACCCACGACGACGCCATCGCTGAAGGCGAGAGCCGCGGGGCCGTCCCAGGGCTCGAAGCGGATCGACTGGTAGCGATAGAAGTCGCGCACCGCCGAGGCGAGGTCGCCGCGACCTTCCCATGCGTCGGGCACCAGGCTCATCAGCGCCTCGCTGACCTCCCAGCCGCGCTGCACGAGCAGCTCGAGCGCGTTGTCGAGCGACGCAGAGTCCGATCCCTCCGGCCAGATCGCGCCGCGGAGCTCTGGCTCGAGCTCTGCCTCGCGCGCGCGCATCCACGCGCGGTTGCCGGTGACCGTGTTGATCTCGCCGTTGTGGGCCAGCATGCGGAACGGCTGCGCGAGCCTCCAGTCGGGCATGGTGTTGGTCGAGTACCGCTGGTGGAAGACGGCGAGGCGGCTCTCGCACGCCTCATCTCGCAGGTCGAGGTAGAAGTCGGCGAGCCGCGTGCCCGCCATCAGGCCTTTGTAGACCAGCGTGCGGCTCGAGCATGAAGGGATGTACATACGCACCCCCTGCGACTCAGCGCTTTTTTCGGCGCGCCGGCGCGCGAGGTACAAGCGGTGCTCCCACTCGTCCCCATCGATGCCGGGGTCTTCGACGAGGCCGTGCCAGATCGCGGGCATCGTCTCCCGGGCGCGCTCTCCGAGCGAGTCCAGGTCGATGGGGACCTCACGCCATGCGACGAGGTGCATGCCGCCGGCGGCCACCGACTCCTCGACCACCTGGCGACCGCGCTCGTCCCACTCGAAGAGCGCGACCACGCCGTAGGCCCCGCCGAGCAGGCGCTGCGGCGCCTGGATCAGCAGGCCCGCGCCGTCGCCGCTCTTGCCGTCCGCGTCGAGGCCGCCGCGGTGCGCCAAACGGGCGAGGGCGCGGACCCCGAGGGCCACGGCTTGATGCCCGAGCTCGGGAGTGGACACAAAGCCCATGCCGCAGGCCGCGCGGCCGGCGGGGAGATCCCCCGGCCAGGCGAGGCGCGAACGAGAAAGCGCTGGGGGCACTGGGGCGAAGGCTACCGGCCGTCGCTTGTTCGGGCTAGTGCGCCGCTACCAAAAGAATCGCGAAATCGTTATGTGATTGCTACATTCCCAAAAGGGACTGGACCCGGAGCGCAACCGAGAGGTTGAGCCGCGTTTCGGGATCCTCGAGGTCCA
>VBGV01000363.1 GCA_005880755.1 Chloroflexota bacterium | reverse complement strand
TTGGAGAGGGTGATGTGGAGCAGCTCGGCCTCCACGAAGTCGCCGCCACCGACCGCGGGAAACGCCCCGAGGTCGACCAGCGTGTCGATCGCCTTCGCGCGCGCCTGGAGCCGCTCGGCCTTCTCCTCGGCGCGGCCCACGGCCATGCCGAGCTCGGCGAGCTCGCCGGAGACGCCGGCGAGCGATTCCTTGAGCCTCACCTCCGCCTCTGCCGCGGTGTAGCGGGCCGAGACGACCTGGCGGTGGGTGCGGAACTGCTCGATGCGGACCTGGAGCGTGCGCTCCTGGCCGGCGAGGCGCTGCTTGTCGGCCTCGACCTCCGCGACCTGCGTGGTCAGTCCCTCCATCTCGTTGAGGGCGAGCTGCTTGCGCTCGAGGGCGACCCGCGCCAGGTCATCGCGGCCTGCGGCGACGGCGCGGCGGGCCTGGTCGTCGAGGTGGGGGATGCGCGACTCGAGCCGCTGCGCCTGCTGCTCGAGCTGCTGCTTCGCGGTGGCGACGTCGACCAGGCCGCGGCGCAGGGTGATTAGCAGCTCCTGCTGCTGGTTGTAGGCGTAGTCGAGGACATGGCGCGGGTCCTCTGCCTGGTCGAGCGCGCTGCTCGCCTCGGTGTTGAGAAGCAACCTGATCCGCGTCCAGAGACTCATGGCGACCTCCTGGTCGAAAAATCCGGCGACGCGGCTGAGTCTCCACGCGGGCGCGTCTCACAAGCAGTCTCGAAACACTCTCAATTTCAGTCTCAGCCCAGCCTGAGACGGCACACTTGGTCTGTGGGCAGGTTCATCGAGGTCAGCCATCCGGTCGTGCCGGGCATGAAGACGTATCCGGGACTTCCGGAGCCGGAGGTCGAGATCGTGTTCGACTACGACGACTCGCGGGAGCGCTACCAGGGCAAGGCCGAGTTCCGGATTGCGTCCCTTCACCTTTGCGGCAACACCGGCACCTACGTCGATGCGCCGATTCACCGCTACCGCGGAGGGAGCGACCTGGCCTCGCTATCGCTCGATCTACTCGCGGACCTGAGCTGCGTCGTCGTCGACGCCGGATGCTGGCCGCGCGATCGGACCCGACGCTTTCGCCGCCCTCGATCTGGCCGGTCGGGCCGTGCTGATCAGGACCGACTTCTCACGGCACTGGGGCACGGAGGAGTACTTCGGCGCCAACCCGTTTGTCACTGGCGATGCGTGCGACGTGCTGCTGGCGCAGGGGGTGCGGTTCGTGGGCATCGATTCGCTCAACATCGACGACACCGCGGATCCTTCTCGCCCGGCGCATACCAAGCTGCTGGGTGCGGGCATTCCAATCTGCGAGCACATGACCAACCTCGCCGAGGTGCCTGCATCCGGCGGCCGGCTGCATGCGGTGCCGATCGCGTGGGTTGGAGGCGCAAGCTTCCCGGTCCGGGCCTACGTCCTCACCTGATACGTGCTCCTGGCGCAAAGCGCACGTATCCCACCTTGTAGATCGGTGCGTTTTGCTCAAAGAGCACCTTTACAAGCTGGGTTGGCGCGCCTGTAGCCGTGCGCCACGCTTGGAGACGTGGCGCCTAGACCCCGAATTCCGCCTGAGCTGAAGGGACGCCCCTTCTCTCTCGAGGAGGCACGGGCCGCGGGTCTCACCCGACGCGCACTTCAGGGCAGGTCATGGCGGCGAATCGGCCGAGCGCTCTATACCTGGAGAAAGCTCGAGGAGGACCCATGGCGTCTCCTGGTCGCCTGGCGTCAGCTGCTGCCACCTGACGCTGTGTTCGCCGGATTCACAGCCGCATGGCTGCACCGCCTTGACGTGGATCCCTGCCACCCAATCGAGATCGTGGTCTCTCCGGGTTCCGGCGTCCGTTCACGCTCCGGGCTGATTGTTCGGCGCAGTCGGCTAGGTGAGGTGGTCAGCGTTCGCGGCTTGCGGGCGACCTCTGTGCAGCGAACATTCCACGACTTACGCCGACAACTGCCGCCCGTCGAATTCCTGGTTCTGGCCGACGCCGCCCTCCGTTTGCACCTCGGCCTGTTTGACCATCTGGCGGCTCCTGCGGAGTCGCCTATGGAAACACGACTGCGATGGCTTCTCCTGCAGGCGGGCCTGCCGCGGCCGCAAGTCCAGACGGCTCTACACGACTCCGCGGGTCGATTCGTCGGTCGTGCAGACCTCTACTACCCTGAGGCGCGACTCGTGATCGAGTACGACGGCGTCAACCATCGCGAGCGTCTGGTCGAGGACAATCGCCGCCAGAACCTGCTGATGAATGCCGGCTTTCGCCTGTTGCGCTTCACGGCCGCTGACCTGCATCAACGACCAGAAATTATCAAGGCGCTGGTCGGGCAGGCCCTTCGGGTTTCAGGAACAGGGTCCCTAGCGGCGGGATGGTCAGGGTGACGCTGTGCGAGTGGCCGTGCATCGCCACCGGGACCGCCTCCACGCCTCCCAGGTTGCCTTGCCCGCTTCCCCCATACATCGGCGCGTCGCTGTTCAGCACCTCGCGCCACCTGCCGGCCGCCGGGATACCGATCTGGTAGTTGTGTCGCGGCACAGGTGTGAAATTGAACACGGCGACGAGGATGTCCTCCGGCGCGCTGCCGCGGCGGATCAGGCTCACCACGCTCTGCTCGGCGTCCGTGACGTCGATCCACGCGAAGCCCGCGGGGTCGAAGTCCAGCTCGTGCAGCGCCTTCTCCTCGCGCAGGATGCGGTTCAGGTCGCCGACCCACAGCCGGAGACCGCCGTGCATCGGCTCGTCGAGCAGATGCCAATCAAGCGATTGCTCCACGTCCCACTCTTTCCACTGGCCGAACTCGCCGCCCATGAACAGCAGCTTCTTGCCCGGCTGCGCGTACATCCATCCATAGAGCACCCGGAGGTTGGCGAACTTCTGCCAGTCGTCGCCGGGCATTTTCGACAGCAAAGAGCCCTTGCCGTGCACGACCTCGTCGTGTGACAGCGGCAGCATGAAGTTCTCGCCGAACGCGTAGAGCATGCGAAACGTCAGGTTGGAGTGGTGGAACTTGCGGTGCACCGGCTCGCGCTCGAAGTAGTACAGCGTGTCGTGCATCCAGCCCATGTCCCACTTCATGCCGAAGCCCAGCCCGCCGACGTAAGTAGGACGCGACACCAAAGGCCAGGCCGTCGACTCTTCGGCGATCGTCTGGGTGTCGCCCTGCTCCTTGTAGACCTCGATGTTGAATCGCCTGAGGAAATCGACGGCCTCCAGGTTTTCGCGGCCGCCGAACTTGTTCGGGATCCATTCGCCCTGCTTGCGCGAGTAATCCAGGTAGAGCATCGACGCGACCGCATCGACGCGAAGGCCGTCGGCGTGGTAGCGGTCGAGCCAGCACAGCGCGCTGCTCAGCAGGAATCCGCGCACCTCGTTGCGGCCGTAGTTGAAGATCGAGCTGCCCCAGTCGGGATGCACCCCGAGCCGCGGGTCGGCGTGCTCGAACAGGTGGGTGCCGTCGAAGTTCTGCAGGCCGAACTCGTCCGCCGGAAAGTGCGAAGGCACCCAGTCCAGCACCACGCCGATGCCGTTCTGGTGCAGGTAGTCGACCAGGAACATGAAGTCCTGCGGGGTGCCGTAGCGCGAAGTGGGAGCGAAGTAGCCCGTGACCTGGTAGCCCCACGACTCATAGAGCGGGTGTTCCATCACCGGCATGAACTCGACGTGCGTGAACCCCATCCGGCTCACGTAGTCCGCGAGCCGCGGTGCGAGCTCGCGATAGGACAGCCAGCGGTTGTCCTCCTCCGGCACCCGCATCCACGAGCCCAGGTGCATCTCGTAGACCGACCACGGCGCGCTTCGGTGGTTGACGTTGCGCCGGTTCTCCATCCAGCCTTGGTCGCCCCAGTCGTAGGCCAGGTCCCACACGACCGAGGCCTGCCGCGGCGGCGCCTCCGAATAAACCGCGAACGGGTCGGCCTTGTCCAGGCCGTTGCGAGTC
>VBGV01000362.1 GCA_005880755.1 Chloroflexota bacterium | reverse complement strand
AACCGCCTAACACTTGTAGTCAGGCACCCTCTCCCCTCAGGGGAGAGGGATGTGGGGTGAGGGGCGCGAAAGAAGTACCTAGCCCTGCTTTGCGGGTCTAAAGAGCAAGCCCACCGCGCCCAGCGCCAGTCCCGCCACCACCATCCCCGTCCCGATCCAGAACCACTTGATGTCGCCTGTCATGTAGCTGCCCGGGATGTAACCCAGCCCCTGCCCAGCGAAAACCGCACCGGCGAGCAGGATGATCGCGCCGACGACCGCGAGCCCGCCCCTCACACCCCTCCGTACACGACCGACTTCTCCTCGGTGTACTGCAGGAACGCCTCCACCCCGTGCTCCTTGCCGAATCCGGACTGCTTGGTGCCGCCGAAGGGCAGCTCGTCGTGGGCGATGACGATCGAGTTCACCCACGTGTAGCCCGCCTCGAGCTCCTGCACGGCGCGGTGCGCGGCGGCCATGTTGGCGGTCCAGATCGAGGAGCCCAGACCGAACTGCGTGTCGTTGGCCAGGCGCAGGCCTTCGTCGAGATCTTTGATCTTGCGCACCGGCAGCGCCGGCCCGAAGACCTCTTCCGTCCACATCCGAGCGTCATCGGGCACGTTTTCGACGATCGTCGGCTCGATGAACCAACCGCGCTCGTACTCCGAGCCTTCGGGCCGGCCGCCGCCGAAAACCACTTTCGCGCCGCGATCGACCGCGTCCTTCAACTGCGCCTCGACCTCCGCGCGCTGCGTCTCCGTGTGCATCGGTCCCATGCGGCTGTCCTTGTCGAGTCCGTTGCCTGGCTTGAGCTTGGCCGCGCGCGCAACCAGCTTTTCCATCAAAGCGTCGTACGCGCCTTCCTGCACGTAGAGGCGCTTGGTGGAGAGGCACTGCTGGCCGCAGTTGAAGAACCGTCCGACCGAGATCGCCCGTGCGGCGCCCTCGAGGTCTGCATCGTCAAGAACGATGCATGGGTCGCTGCCGCCGAGCTCGAGCGTGACTTTCTTCAAAGTCTCGGATGCCTTCGCCATCACGCGCTTGCCGGTCGGCGTCGAGCCGGTGAGCGCGATCTTCCGGATCAGCGGGTGCGCGACGATGGCCTCACCGGTCGCTTGGCCGAGGACAACGTTGACGACTCCCTCGGGCAGGCCGCCTTCGATGAGCGCCTCGATGCACAAGAGCGTGGCCAGCGGCGTCGTGCTGGCCGGCTTCAGGACCACCGTGTTGCCCGCGGCGATCGCGGGCGCGACCTTGTTCGCGGCGAGGGTGAGGGGAAAGTTCCAGGGCACGATGGCGCCGCACACGCCGATGGGCCGCCTCACCACGAGCCCGTAGGTGGTCAGGTCGGGAAGCCTGACGTACTGCCCATGAATCTTGTCCGCCAGGTCGGCGAACCATCCGATGTTCTCTCCGAAACGGCGAGCCTCCAGTCGCGACTCGAGCAGCGTCTTGCCCTGCTCCTTGGTCAGAACGGGCGCGATCTCCTCGACCTTCGACAGCATGTGCTGCGCGGCCTTGTGCAGGATCTCGCGGCGCTGGTTCGCGGGCAGCTTCGACCACGTCGTGAATGCTTTCGCGGCCGCCTGCGCGGCCTTGTCCACGTCGGCCGGCCCGCCGGCCGGAACTTCGTCGACGACTTCGCCGGTCGCTGGGTTCCGGACCTCGTACGTCTTGCCGGACGCCGCCTTGGTCCGGTCTCCCTCGATGATCATCGTCGCCATGGGGCACCCCTCTTCAGTTCGCTGTTCAGTACTTCGATAAGGTTATCGGGATATGCCGGTCAGGTTGGAGAAGGAGGGCGGTGTCGGCATCATCGTGCTCGACCGGCCGCCCGCCAACAGCTACGACTACGCCTTTCTTCGGTCGTTTGCGGGTGCGATCGACGACGCGCGCGTCGACCTGTCGATCAAGTCGGCAGTCGTGGTGACGAGCGCTTCAGAGAAATTCTTCTCGGCCGGCGCCGACGTAGGTGCATTCGCGGCGGGGAGCCCGAGGACGCGATTCATGACGGCCCTCATGGCACACGAGGCGTTCCGCAAGATGGAGAACACGCCGCTCGTCTTCATCGCGGCGATCGCGGGCCATTGCCTTGGCGGCGGACTGGAGCTCGCGCTGGCCTGCGACTTGCGGTTCGCGGCGGAGGGCGGTTATCAGATCGGTCTGCCAGAGGTCAACCTTGGGCTGTTTCCCGGATCGGGCGGCACGCAGAGGCTGCCTCGCCTGGTTGGGCTGGCCAAGGGCCTCGACCTCATCGTGAACGCCACCACGCTGAAACCGGCCGAGGCCAAAGACGCCGGCATCGTCGACCGGCTGTTTCCGGACGCCGCCGCCTGCCGCGCCGGCGCGATCGAATACGCGGCCAAGCTCGCGGCCGGTCCGGGAGTTG
>VBGV01000361.1 GCA_005880755.1 Chloroflexota bacterium | reverse complement strand
TTTTTGTTGGGTTGATCTTCTTCGTGCAGAACCCGACCGAGCTCATCATTTTGAGGTTTCTGCAAGGTGCAACCAGCGGCACGGTGGCCGCCGCGACGGCGCTGGTCGCGGCCGAGACGCCGCGTTCGCGCGTCGGGTGGGCGTTGGGTGTGGTGACATCGGCAATCGCGCTGGGGGGAGCGATCGGGCCGGTGGTGGGCGGCCTCGCCGGCGATCTGTTCGGGCTGCGGCTCGTGTTTCTCGGCGGCGGTGTGGCGCTGTTTCTCGCGATCATTCCGGTGGTCCTGATCGTGCGCGAGAGTCCGCTGGTCCGGATGTCTGGGGCTCGCTTGAGCACGTTGGCTGTGATCAACCAGAAACCTGGTCTCGACCGGGCACTCGCCGTTCTGATCGGATCGCAGGGTTTGATCAGCACGGTCAACGCGGCGACGCAGCAGCTCGTCGTCCTGCGATTGCTGGAGCTTCTCTCGACCGGTGTCTCCGCCGTGAGCGGTTTTGGGTTTGGGTTGTCCGGACTGGCGAGCAGCGCCGCGGCGATCGGCTACACGCGAGTGACTGCGCGGCTCGGCTACGTGCGGACCGCGGCGGTCGCCGCCGGCCTGGTGGCTGTCGCAGTGGCCGCGCTCGGCATCGCTCCGTGGGCGGCCATGGTCGTGATCGCGATGGCGCTGAACGGGCTCTTCAGTGGGGTTGTCCTCCCCGCCACCGCCAGCATGATCGGGCTGGAGACTCCATCCGAGGCCCAGAGCACAGTGTTTGGATTGAACGCGAGCTCGGTCGCTCTGGGATTCGCTTTCGGCCCGATCATCGGGGGTACGGTGGCGGCGGCTTCGGGCGTGCAGGCGTCGCTGTTCGTGGTCGCCGGGCTGGGGGTGCTGCTCGCCGTGCTCATCGCACGCGGTGCGCGCGAGCCGGCACGGTGAAGCCTGGGCGGCTCGCCTACGCAGCCGTGGGTTTCGCTTTCGCCGGGTTTGGGATCTGGGTGGTGGTCACGCAACACGCGGCGTGGTGGCCGCTGGTGGTGTTCGCGATCGCACCCGATGTGACGCTGCTCTTCGGATTTCGTGCGGGGTTGCAGCGGGGTCAGCTGGATCCGCGGGCGGTGCCGGCTTACAACGCGGTGCATCGGTATTGGGCGCCGGCGGTGCTGGTCGTGGTGGCGTTCGTAGTGCACTCTGACGCGTGGGTGGCGGCCGGGCTCGCGTGGTGCGCGCACATCTCTTTCGACCGGAGTCTGGGCTTCGGCCTCCGCACCCCCGAGGGCTTCCAGCGCGAGTAGGTCGGCTTAACAGGCTGGATTGCAGGGCCTCAACGCGGTTCGTACTCTCCTACCCGCCCCCTACACAAGGAAGCCCCAAGGGAGGGTGGGGGCTAGGGATGGCGGCGATTTGACTTGGCAGCCAGCTCAGACCCGAGGCGTCCCGCACGCGCGATCCTCTAATGTGGAGCGTCACCGCCAAATGGAACAGCGAACCACGCCACCGCCAACAGTGATCGACGCGACCAAGAAGTACGCGATCACCGTGCACACCTCGCGAGGTGACTTCGTGATCGGACTGGTCGAGCCGAAGGTTGCGCCGCAGACGGTCAACAACTTCGTCTATCTCGCGCAGAACCACTTCTACGACGGCCTGACCTTTCACCGAGTCGTCGCCGGATTCGTGGTCCAGGGCGGCGATCCACTCGGCAACGGCACCGGTGGGCCCGCCTACAAGCTGCCCAACGAGTCCAACCCGTCGAAGTGGACGCGCGGGACGGCCGGCATGGCCTCCAGCGCAGCGGGCGTGAGCGGCTCGCAGTTCTTCATCACGCTGGGCGATGCGCCGTTCCTGGCGAGCAACGGCGTGTACAACCACTTCGGCGAGATCACATCCGGGATGGACGTGGTCGACAAGATCCAGGTCGGCGACACGATTCGATCGCTCGACGTCAGCGCCTCTTGAAGAGAACCCTTCTGGCGTTGGCCGGCCTGGTCGCCTTCGCCGCGACCGCGTGCGGCTATTCCGACCCGTATGCCGGCACACCTCCGATCGCGAACGAAAGTCCTGGACCGTCCGCCGCACCAAGCGTCTCGCCGGGCGCCGACGACTTCAACACGTGCAGGCAAGCGTCCGGGGTCACCTATCCGGATGGCCTCAAGGTCGCGGACTTGAAGGTCGGCATCGGGGAGGTGGCCAAGCGCGGGCAGAACGCGACCGTCCAGTACACCGGGTGGCTCACGGACGGCCACTCCTTCGACTCGAGCCGCCAGCCTGGCCGTACCACGTTCACGTTTCAGATCGGCGAGTCGCAGGTCATCGGTGGTTGGGATGAAGGCGTGCCCGGCATGAAGATCGGCGGCAAGCGATGCCTGAGCATCCCGGCGGCGCTCGGCTACGGCTCGCAGGGCCAGACGGACCAGCAGACCGGTCGGGTCATCATCCCGCCCAACGCGACCCTCATCTTCGAGATCGAGCTGGTCAGCCTGGCGCCGGGGCCCAGCCCGTCGCCGTCTCCCTCGCCGTCTCCGTCACCATC
>VBGV01000360.1 GCA_005880755.1 Chloroflexota bacterium | reverse complement strand
CGTGGCCATGGTCTTCCAGTCCTACGCGCTCTACCCGCACATGAGCGTGTTCGACAACATGGCCTTCGGCCTCAAGATGCGCGGCAGCCCCAGGACAGAGGTCGAATCGCGGGTCAAAGAGGCCGGCCGCATCCTCAGGCTGGACAACCTGCTCGGGCGCAAGCCGCGCCAACTCTCCGGCGGCCAGCGGCAGCGCGTCGCGCTCGGCCGCGCCATCGTTCGTCAACCTCGGGTCTTCCTGCTCGACGAGCCGCTGTCCAACCTGGACGCGATGCTTCGTGTCCAAACCCGGATCGAGCTCCAGAAGATGCACCAGCGGCTGGGCACGACCTTTATATATGTCACCCACGACCAGGTCGAAGCGATGACCATGGGCGACCGGATCGCGGTCATGAAAGACGGTGTTCTGCAGCAGGTGGCGCCGCCGCGGGAGATCTACGACCAACCCATGAACATGTACGTGGCCGGTTTCATCGGCAGCCCGCGCATGAACTTCCTGCCGGTCACGATCTCCGACCACCTGGCGAAGGCGTCCGGTTTCGAGCTCAACCTGCCCAAGGCGCCGGGCGTGGGGCGAGGCATCCTGGGTATCCGGCCCGAGCACTTTCTGCCGACCGTCTCCAGCGACGACGCCGTCATCGACCTCAAGGTCGAGGTGCTCGAAGTCCTGGGGGCGGACCAGTACCTGTACGGCAAGGTGGGGTCGGACGACTTGATCGCGCGGGTCGACCCTCAGCTCAAAGTCAGCGTGGATGACCGCGTGCGCTTGGGGGTCAACATGCGGCGGCTGCATCTCTTCGACCCCGAGACGGAGAAGGCCGTCTTCTAGAACCGGCTGTCAGTAGCCAGTTGTGGCGACCTCGCCCTTCACACCGCGCAGCGCTTCCAGCACGCGCGCCGCGCCGGCGCGCAGGAGGACGGCGTCGTTGTCCACGCTGAGCATCAGGAACCCCGCCTCGCGCCAGCGGACGGCGGTCTCCGGTCCGGCGCACTGGATGCCGGCGGTCAAGCCACGGCGCAGGCAGGCTTCCAGGATCGTCTCGATCAGGCGCCGATGCTCTGGGTTGCTGGCGGTGGCGTCGGGCTTCATCCCGTGGGTGACGGCAAGGTCGTTGGGGCCCACGTAGACCCCGTCCACGCCTGGCACCGCAAGGATCTCGTCGAGGGCCCCCATCCCCTCCGCGGTCTCGATCATGACCATGCAGACGACCGCACGGTTGGCGCTCTCCGGCCCGAAGCCGTTCACCTGGAGCGCGGCCCGGGTCGGTCCCCACGAGCGGTAGCCCTGCGGCGGATAGCGGCATGCGCCGACTGCTCTGCGCGCCTCTTCCTCGGAGTTGACGAGCGGCACGATCACGCCTTCAGCCCCGGCGTCGAGCGCCTTCATGATGTCTGACGGCTGGTTCCAGGGCACACGCACAAAGGCCGGCGTCCCGGTGGCGGAGACGGCCTGCAGCATGGGCAGCATCTGGTCGTAACCGATCATGCCGTGCTGCGTGTCGATGCAGACCCAGTCATAGCCGGCGCGGCCCATCAGCTCGGCCGCGAACGGGCTGGGGATGACGCACCAACCGCCGACCGTCGGCTCGCCACGGTCCCAGAGCTCGCGGAGCGTCACCGCCTGAGCCGAGCTCCCAACCTGACCCCGTTGACCACGTTGGAGGGCTCCTCGCCCTCGAGCACACGGGTCAGGTTGTCGCGCACGACTTCTAACGCACGGGCCTCAGACTCCAGCGTGAAACCGCCGACGTGGGGTGAGAAAAATACGTTGGCCATCCGCCGCAGCGGGTTGTCCAAGGGTGTCGGCTCCTGCTCGAAGACGTCCAGCCCCGCACCGCCCAGGTGCCCCGACTCCAGGGCTGCGATGAGGGCTTTTTCGTTCACCACCGGCCCGCGTGAGGCGTTGATCAAATAGGCCCCTTTCTGCATGCGCCGCAGCGCCTCCGCGTCGATCAGGTAGTGGGTCTCGTTGTCCAGCGGCACGTGCACGGTGACCACGTCAGCCCGCTGAAGCAGGTCTTCGAAGGGCACGCGCTCGACGCCGGCGAAGCTCCTTTCCACGATGTCCGTATAGAGGACGCGCGAGCCGAACGCGAGCAGGCGGGTGGCCAGCGCCGAGCCGACGTTGCCCAGACCCACGATGCCCATCGTCAGCGCACCCAGCTCGTGACCCAACATCTCGGGCTTGGGCCAGCCGCCGTCTCGCATGGCCCGGTCTCCCCACGAGCCCC
>VBGV01000342.1 GCA_005880755.1 Chloroflexota bacterium | reverse complement strand
CCCGCCCGCCGGCACCTGCAGTGCGCCGGCGACCAGGCCGAACGACAGCACCTCCTCGCCGGACACCTCCAGGCGAGCGCCATCGAGCCGGTAGCCCATCCGGTTCGAGTCCGGGCTCAAGGCAAAAGCTGACTTGAACAGCGCCTCGCGCGAACCAGGCGACAGGTGCCGCTCGTGGGGCCCCGCGATCACACGAAGGGTGTGGTCGGCGTAACGCGGCAGCGCGTCTGGGGTGAAGCCATCTCGGGCCACGGGCGGCGCAACCGGCTCGCCGGCCGAGATCAGATCGCCACGGGTCAGCGGCCGCCCGTGCATCCCACCCCGCCCGGCCATGACGTTGGTCGACATCGAACCGAGCCAGCGATCGCCCACGACACCGCCCGCGACCGCCAGGTAGGCGCGCGCGCCGCCGCGCCGGGGTCCGAACGTCACCTCATCGCCGGTGCGAAGCGAAATCGCGGTCCACATCGGCGCCTGCGCGCCGTTGACCCGGGGCTCCAGGTCGGCCCCCGTGATCGCCACCGTGCAGGGATGCTCGGCGACGAGACGCGGCCCCAGGAGCGTGCACTCGAGCGCTGCGGCGCCGCGGTCGTTGCCGAGCAGCAGGTTGGCGGCGGAGTGCGCGAACCGGTCCATCGCGCCTCCAGGCGGCACTCCTGATGACATCGCGTGCGGCCGCCCCAGGTCCTGGATGGTGGTGAAGAGGCCGGGCTCGTCGACCCGCAGGACCTCGGTCATTCGTGAGTCGCAAAAAACTTCACCCGGTCGCCCGCGCGAAACAGCGACGGTGGGTCGGAGTCGGGGAGGTACAGCCTCACCGACGTGCGCCCGATGAGGTGCCATCCTCCGGGCGTATCCAGCGGATAGATGCCCGTCTGCTGGCCCGCGATCGCCACCGATCCCGCCGGAACGTGAGTGCGCGGGAGGGGCCGTCGTGGCAGGACGAGCTCATCCGGGAGCGGCCCGAGGTACGCCCATCCGGGCACGAAGCCGACCAGGAAGACTCGATAGATCGGGCGGGCGTGGAGCTCGACGATTTCTTGTCGCGTCAGGCCGAGCCGCGACGCGACTGCGTCAAGGTCTGGCCCGTCGTAGACGACAGGGATTCGGTGGAGCCGCCCAGGTTCTTCCATCGGTGGACGTTTGGTGGCGAGGCGCCGGATCGCGGCCGCCAGGGCGTCATGGGTGATCTGGTCGGGGTCGAAACGCACGGTGACGCTCGCTGCACCCACGACCGCCTGACGCACGTCGCGTCGCTTCTTCAGCGCACCGGCGAGCGCGATGGCCCGAGTGTTGATCGCGGTGTCGAGACGCGTGCCCAGCTCGGCGAGCAGGGCGGTGTCACCCAGCGGATGGATGCGGACCCGAACGGTGGAGCGCTGCGGCGGCATGTGCGCTCACAAGAATGGCGTAGAAGATGCCGGGGACGATTCCCACACACAGAAGGCCCGCGCATGCGAGCCCGATCGTCCAGCCCGTGACGATGGCGGCCGCGGCTACGTTCCACGTGGCGAAGTCGCGACGGACGCCACGAACCGCGGCGGCGAGGTTGAAAAGGTCGGCTGGTTTTCCGGTGGCGGCAAACGACGCCGTGGCGTGGGGAAGGACGAGCAGTGCGACCAGCCCCCACGGAAGCGCAAGCGCGAAAAACGCGATCGCATGCGCGTAGATGCCTGACATGGCCGCGTCGCGCGTCGGCGAGACCCCGGCGTTGAAGAAGGCGGACGACAGCGGGTTCCAGGCGACTGCGAAGGGCAGCAGTGTCAGCAGCACCGCCAGCGCGGTCCAGAAACCGTCGGCCAGCAGCGAGGCGGACATCCGCCAGGCCGGCGGGCCTTGCAAGGGATCTTGTTCCGCCGCGCGTGTCGCGGCGATCGCGTAGCCGAGCAGTGGAATGAAAAGAACAGGCAGCAACAGCACGCAGAGGACCCCCGCCGCCCACGTGGATCGCCAGCGGCCGCGAAAAGGCCAGGCGAACGACTCGGCGACGAGCTTCACGCGGCAACCATAAGTCGGAGGCTTCGCGGCCAGGACTTCCTCGGATAGTCCGGACTATCCGAGGTT
>VBGV01000241.1 GCA_005880755.1 Chloroflexota bacterium | reverse complement strand
ATTCCTTGCCGAGAAACTCGCGCGCGGAGGCGCGCAGCATCTCCTGCTCCTCCGAAAACGCGAAGTCCACGAAGCGAGTCTAAGTTGTGGGCGGAGCCGACTCGTGAGGCGGAAGCTCGGGCCGCTCTTCTTCCTCGTGCGCCGGCAGTTCAAGCTCGTCCATTTCGGGCGTGGCGCCGTTCTCCGGTGCGGAGGACTGCGGCGAAGGTGCGGCAGGCGCGGCAGGTGAGGCAGGTGGCGAGGGTGGCGAGGGTGGCGAAGCGGTCGCCGCCACAGGCGGGATCTTGCGCACGGGCGGCGCCGGCGTCGGCAGAGCGCGCCCGCGATAGAGGACGAACAGCCCGAAGAAACCGACAAAGATCGACGCGATGGCAAACCCCGCGCCAAAACCCATGCCGGTGTTCTCGGCGACCGTCAATGGTCGCTGCAGCCCGCTGCTGCACGGTTGGGGCGGAGCCGGGCACGTCCCAAGGACGGCCTGCTGCAGGGGGAGGGCGAACATGGAGAGGATTCCGAAGACGAGCGCGAGCCCGGCCACGAAGTACAGGGCCGACGTGATCCCTCGCCCCGCCGAGTGGAGGATTGCGCACAGGCCCAGCGCGACGGCGGCGATCCCGAACGGGATGATCACGCCGGCGATCCGGCTCGAGGTCCCGCCTACCACCACCGGAAGCACGCCCCCGATCGCCGCCAGCGCGGCGGCCAGCCAGAAGGCCCAGATCAGCTGCCGTTCTTGTCCTGACTCTTGATGCACGTGCGGAATTCTGTCCTGCGGGCCACCGCAAAACAAGCGGATATCAGGTCAGAGGCGATTTTTCAGGTTCGGGTAGGGCGTCTGCGTTGCGCCGCCCGGCCGTGACATGCGCCGTCTGGCGGAGCGCCACCTCTTTGATGAAGAGGGTGGCGATGAAGCTGACGGCGATGATCGGCAGGCCGGCGAGGAAAACGGGATGGAGCGCGTCGGCCAGACCGTGCCGGATGGCCGCCGCGACGGCCGGCGGCAGATGGGCCAGCTGGGACGGGTCGAACACCGCCGTCGCCGTCGCGCCGCGGTCCGACGACTGAAGCTGGTGTAGGACCGAGGCGGGCAGGTACTTCGCCATGGCGCTCTGCATGCCCTGGGTGAGGATGGTGCCGAGGATCGCAAGCCCTATCGCAGCGCCGACGGAGCGAGAAAGTTGCGTCGCCGACGTCGCCACCGCCATGTCTTCGCGACTCACTGAGTTCTGCACCACGAGCGTGAACGTCTGCATCGTGATGCCAAGGCCGAGACCGATGAGGATCATCGCCTCGATCACAGACTGGTTGGTTGTCTCGGCGGTGAAGTTCGCGAGCAGGTAGTAGCCCGCGCCCATCGAGACGAGACCGGCCAGAAGCGGCATCTTGTAACGCCCGGTGTGCGAGATGAACCAGCCACCGGCGACGCTCGTCACGATCATCGAAACCAACATCGGGACAAGGATCGCGCCCGAATTGGTGACGCTGTTGCCGATCACGCCCTGGACGAAAACGGGTAGGAAGAAGATGGCGCCGAACATCGACATCGCTACACCTACGCTCGCGATGTTCGAGAGCGTGAAGATGCTGCTCTGGAAAAGGTGCAGCGGCAGCACGGGCTCTGGAGCGTGGCGCTCGACCCAAACGAAAGCGCCGAGTAGGATCGCGGCGGTTGCGTAGAGGCCGATGATCTGCCACGACGTCCAGGCGAACTGCGTGCCGCCCCAGACCGTTGCGAGGAGCGCGGCGGCGATTCCGGTGGAGAGCGTCACGCTTCCCCACACGTCGATTGCGTGCTTGCGCCGCTCGTTGGGCACGTGCATGAACAGAGCGACCACCACCAGCGTCACGATCGCGACCGGCAGGTTGATGAAGAACAGCCATCGCCACGAGAAGTGTTCGGTGATGAATCCGCCCGCAGCCGGGCCGACGATGGACGCGAGGCCGAACGACGCGCCGAGCATGCCCTGGTATTTGCCGCGTTCGCGCGGCGAGATGATATCGCCGATGATCGCCTGGGACAGCGGCATGATGAAGCCCATGCCGGCACCCTGGATGAAGCGCGCGAAAATCAGAAACCAGAAGTTCGGCGCGACCCCCGAGAGCGCCGAGCCGACCGCGAAGACCACGATCCCCGACATGTAGAGGGGCTTGCGGCCGTAGATGTCCGATAGCTTGCCCGCGATCGGAACCACGATGGTCGAAGCGAGCATCGCGGAGATCGGGACCCAGCTGTAGTCGGCCAGGCCGCCCAGCTCCGAAACGATCGTCGGGAGCGCAGGCGCGACCAGCGTCATGTTGAGCGAGGCGACCAGCGAACCCAGCATCAGACCGGCGAAGACCGCCATCACACCGCGATCGACGCCAGGCTTGGCACTTGCGCTGGCCGCCTTGGAGGCGACAGCAGTCACTGCTGCCAATTTACCGAGATCGAGGCAGTCCCAGCACCCGCTCCGCGAGGATGTTGCGCAGCACTTCGGAGCTCCCGGCCTCGATGGTGTTGGCGCGCGAACGCAAGAATTGGTACTTCCAGCCATCGCCGTCGGCGACCTGCGATGCGGGCCCGGCGATGTCCATCGCCGTCTCGGTCATGCGCTGGTTGAGCTCCGACCACATCAGCTTGAGGATCGATCCTTCGGGCCCTGGAATCTCGCTTCGCTTGACGGCGGTCACGGCGCGGTAGCCGTTGAGCTGCAGCGCGCGCGCCTCGATGGCGTGCTGCGCAATCTTCTGGCGGACCAGCCGGTCGGAGCCGCGGCCCAGCTTGCGAGCACGCTCAGCGAGCTCAGAAGCGGTGATCTGCGCGCGCGTCGCCAGCGCTAGACCCAGCGTGCCGCGCTCGTGAAGCAAAGTCGTCATCGCGACGGCCCATCCGCCGCCCGCGTCACCGAGGATCTGCGACTTGGGCACCTTCACGTCCTTGAAGAAGATCTCGTTGAACTCCGCATCGCCTGTGATCTGAACCAGCGGCCGGACCTCGATGCCCGGACTCTCCATGTCGACCAGGAGATACGTGAGGCCATCCCGGGGATTCGCTTCCTTGCGTTCGCGGGCGAGCAGCATGCACCACTTCGCGACGTGAGCGAGGGTCGTCCAAACCTTCTGCCCGTTGACCAGGTAGTGATCGCCTTTGTCCTCGGCGCGCGTCTGCAGCCCTGACAGGTCGCTGCCGGCGTTGGGCTCGCTGAAGCCCTGACACCAGATCTCCTCCGCCGAGAGAAGCGGAGCGAGGTATCGCTTTTTCTGCTCGTCGCTCCCGTGGGCGATCACCACCGGCCCGCCCATGCCAAGGCCGATGACGTTGATCGGTTCCGGTGCGTGGGCCAGGATCATCTCGTCGTTGAAGATCAGCTGGTCCATGAAGCTGCGGCCCCGGCCTCCGTATTCCTTCGGCCAGGTCATGCCGACGTAGCCTGCGTCGTAGAGCCTTTTCTGCCACGCGCGGCGGTTCTCGATGAACGCATTCATGTCCGATCCACCGTCGTCGCGCGGCGCGTTGGCCTTCAGCCAGGCCCGGACTTCGTCGCGAAATGCCTTCTCCGATTCGCTCAGGTCGAAATCCACGCCCATACCTTAACCTCGCGTGATGGAGCAAGCCGGGCAGGTCTCGCCAGATGGTTACTGGTTGTGGAACGGGACCCAATGGATTCCTAATCCCTATCGTCCGGCGGTGGCGCACATGTGGGCTCCGCCGTTCGAGACGGCCCGATTCCGAGCCACCATGACGACGGTATTTCTCGTTGCGAACGCGATTGCGCTCGGACTCGGAATCCTGTGGACTGTGTTGAACATCGCATACATCCAGACGCCTAACCCGGACCAGGCCTTCACCGCCGTTTGGGGCGTGCTGGCTCTCGCCTACCTTGCGCTCCTCTTCGGCACACTCATTCCGGCGGGCGTCTTCTTCAGCATGTGGGTGCACCGTGTCGTGCGGAACATGCCCGCGCTGGGCTCTCCGGACTGGCGGCGCTCGCCAGGCTGGTCGGTCGGGTCGAGTTTCATCCCGATCCTCAGCCTCTTCTATCCGTACTGGGCGGTGCTCGACGCCTGGCGGGCGTCCGACCCTCGCTGGCGCTGGCTCAACCAGACCGCTCGAAAAGCGTTGGGAGTCCCGGCGCTCCCCGCCGCCTGGTGGACGCTGTACCTGTTGGCGTTGGTGATGAACCGGGTTTCCGCCGTGATCGACAGGTCGAGTGATGTGGGCATCAGGGTCGCCGGGTCGGCGGTCGACATCGCCAGCTCGGTCGTACTGATCGGTGCCGCGGTGCTGGCCATCTTCGTGGTGCGAGACCTCACGACCCGGCAGGAGCTAAAGAACGAGCTGATCGCGAGCGGCCGGCTCGCCTGAAGCATCGCTGTCACGCGACGGCCGGGATCACCTCTTTCGCGAGCAGCTCCAATGCCTCACGGTCGTCGAGCAGCCAGTGCTGGAGCATGAAAAGGTGAATTCCCAGACGGCCAAACTCGCGCATCCGCTCCGCGATCTGTTCGGGCGTCCCGACCAACCAGGCCTCCTTGCGGTTCTCGAGCACCTCCTCGGGGCTCATCTCGTTCAGGTCGTCGACGACCTGACTCACCTGCGCCGCACGTTCCAGCAGCTCGGTCCGGTTGCGGCCGATGAGGAAACCGGCCATCACTGAGTGCCGAATACTCGCTGGATCGCGTCCGATGGTGCGACAGCGCTGCTCCAGCAGATCGCGTCGCTGCCGGTAGCCGTCTGCGTCGAGCTTCGAGTAGTTCCATTCCGAAGCCTCGCGGGCAACGAGGGGAAGCGTCCGTTTCACGCCTTTGCCCCCGAGTAGGAGGGGAATCGGGTTGCGCAGCGGCTTGGGGCTGGATTTGTTCCACGTTTCGCGAATCGTCTTGATGCCGGCCTCCAGCATGTCGAAGCGTTGTGTCTCCGTATAGAACGGGATGTCGAACTCCGTGTGCTCGTGTTCGTTCCAGCCCGCGCCGACGCCCAGGATGAGCCGGCCGGCGGCGAGAACGTCGACGGCCGCGGCCATGCGCGCAAGTAGAGCCGGCGGCCTGAACGTCATCGGGCTGACCATCGGCCCGATCTCGATGTTCTTCGTCCACTCGGCCGCGAGCGCCAGCGAGATCCAGCACTCGATGCAGTCCTGGTCGGGTCGTCCGTTCAGGGAGACAAAATGGTCGCTGCGCCTCAGCGAGGCGAACCCGAGGCGGTCGGTGTCCTGGCAGATGCTGCGCCAGCGGTCCCAGCTGAGGCCTTCCTGGCCCTCGATCATGATCCCGACCTGCGCCATCAGCGAGTCATCGTAAGTTCATCCAGCGGGCGGAAGTTCAGGATGCGATCTCGTGGGATGCCCGCCCGCCGGGCCATCCACAACGCCATCGGCACATATGCGAACTCGGCCGGCGCGTGTGCGTCGGCGTCGATCGCAAACGAGCATCCGGACTCGTAGGCCAGGCGGGCCATCTCGGGCGACAGGTCCATGCGGGCCGGGTCGCAGTCGATCTCCAGCGCTACGCCGCGCTTGGCGGCTTCCTGGAAAACCAGCTCGAAGTCGTACGACGCGCCCTCGCGCGAGCCCGGGCGGCGCCCCGTCGGATGACCGATCACGTCGACGTGCGGGTGCGAGACCGCGCGCATCATCCGCTCCGTCATGGCCGCGGGTTCCTGCCGCAGCTTCACGTGCGGCGAGGCGATGACGACGTCGAGAATCTCAAGCACCGCGTCCGGCAGGTCCAGCGATCCGTCTTCGAGGATGTCGACCTCGATGCCCTGTAGGAGTGTCAGACCGTCGACCTGGCTCTGCACCTCGGCCATCTCGCGCGACTGCGCGACCAGCCGCTCGGCGTTGAGGCCGTGCACGACGGTGATGCGCGGCGAGTGGTCGGTGATCCCGAGATAGCGGTAGCCGAGTGCCTGCGCACCCCGGGCCATCTCCAGCATCGTCGCCCGGCCGTCGCTCCAGTCGGTGTGGGAATGGACGTCGCCCTGGTAGTCGCCCAGGTCGAGGTCGGATTCGTCGTCGCGGGCGGGCTGCTTGGACTGCTCGCGGAGCCGGTTGAGATAACGACTTTGCCCGGTCTGGATGACGTCGGTCAGGACCCTGGCGATTCCTTCTCCGACGCCTTCGATCGAGGTCAGGTTCTCGGCCCGCTGCAGGTCGACGAGGTTGGGCCGTTGCAGCGCGAGCGACCACGCGGCGGCGGAGAACGCCTTGGCGCGAAACCGCTCCTTGGGATCCTGGCGGAGCAGGTAGCCGATCTCGGACAGGACCTGCGCCGCTTCAATCGCATCCAACCCGTAAATTGTGTGAGCAACGATGGCTACACCAAAGCCCAAACCGGGTGACCCGATCCCCGAGCTGGTCGAATCGCTGTTGGTCGAGCTGGGCGAGGACCCGGATCGGCAGGGCCTCAAGGCCACGCCTGACCGCGTGGCGCGGGCGCTGCGCGAGCTCACCAACGGCTATGGCGTCAAACCGGAAGAAGTCGTCGCGGACGCCGTTTTCGACCAGGACTACGACGAGATGGTCGTGGTCAAGGACATCGCTTTCTACAGCCTTTGCGAGCATCACATGCTGCCTTTCTTCGGGCATGTCCATGTCGGTTATCTCCCGAAAGGCAAGGTTGTCGGGCTGAGCAAGATCCCGCGCCTGGTGGAGGTGTTCTCGCACCGGCTGCAGATCCAGGAGAAGCTGACCAACGAGATCGCGGAAGCGCTCAACCAGGCGGTGGCACCCAGAGGTGTCGGGGTGGTGGCCGAGGCGCGGCATCTCTGCCTCGAGATGCGAGGCATCGAGACTCCGGGCGGCCGGATGATCACGTCCTGCATGCTGGGCACCTTCCGGCGCGACCCGCGGACCCGAGCCGAATTCCTGAACCTGGTCCGCCAGTCTGCCTGACGCGTCCCCCGATACATAAACCAGCCTTTATGCTTTAGACTGGCTTATAAAGCAACCTTTATGTTTCTCCAGAACCCACGGAACGAGCTGCCGGACCATTTCCTGGCCTTCGCCAACCCCACGCGCCTGCGCATCCTGGAGCGCCTGGCCCAGGCAGGCGAGGTCAACGTCAACGACCTGGCCCTGTACCTGCACATGAGCCAGCCCCGTATCTCCTGGCACCTGCGGATGCTCCGCGTCGGCGGCGTGATCCGCACCCGCCGCGAGGGCAGGCAGGTGTACTGCTCCCTGGACGTGGAAAACATCCGGCGCTTCCGCCGGCGCCTGGACCAGCTGCTCGGCATGACACAGGTTGAAAAGGCAAAAGTTCGTGAGGAGGTTGGGGCATGAGCGCCAATCAAAGGAACGGTCACCGCCACGCCAACGACAAGAAAGTTCGTGTGGCCGTCGTCGGCGTCGGCAACTGCGCCTCGTCGCTGGTGCAGGGCGTGCACTACTACCGCGACGCGTCGCCCAAAGACTCCGTGCCTGGGCTGATGCACGTTGACCTTGGGGGCTATCACATCCGCGACATCGAGTTCGTTGCCGCGTTCGACATCGACAAGAACAAAGTCGGGCTCGACCTCTCCGAGGCCATATTCGCAAAGCCCAACAACACTGTGAAGTTCGCGGATGTGCCGCGCGCCGGTGTGAAGGTCCAGCGCGGCATGACCCACGACGGCATCGGCAAGTACCTCTCCGAAGTCGTGCAGAAGGCGCCCGGCGAAACCTCGGACGTAGTCGGCATCCTGAAGAAGACGAAGGCCGACGTGATGGTCAGCTACCTGCCGGTCGGCTCCGAAGAGGCGACCAAGTGGTACGTCGAGCAGGCACTGACCGCGGGCGTGGGATTCGTCAACTGCATCCCGGTCTTCATCGCGCGCGAGCCGTACTGGCAGAAGCGTTTCCTCGACAAGAATCTGCCGATCATCGGCGACGACATCAAATCGCAGGTCGGCGCGACCATCATCCACCGCGTCCTGACCCGCCTGTTCCGCGACCGCGGCGTCAAGCTCGAGCGCACCTACCAGCTCAACTTCGGTGGCAACACCGACTTCCTGAACATGCTCGAGCGCGAGCGCCTGATGTCCAAGAAGATCTCCAAGACTCGGTCCGTCACGTCACAGCTCGACTACGACATCGGCAAAGACAACGTGCACATCGGCCCGTCGGACTACGTGCCCTGGCTGAACGACCGCAAGTGGGCCTACATCCGGCTCGAAGGGCGCTCGTTCGGCGACGTGCCGCTGAACGTCGAGCTCAAGCTCGAGGTGGTGGACTCGCCGAACTCGGCCGGAATCGTCATCGATGCTGTGCGCTGCGCCAAGCTGGCGCTCGACCGCGGTCTCGGTGGAGCGCTCGAGGGACCCAGCTCCTACTTCATGAAGTCGCCGCCGGTGCAGTACAGCGACAACGACGCCAGACGGCTGGTGGAGGAGTTCATCGAAGGTGATAAGGCGGGAGTCAATGGGCGCGAGCGCCGCGCCGTCCGGGCCAAACCGGCGACCGCGACTGCTCGCCGCTAAGCGCCGACTGGTCTCGCTGGGCGGGCTTGGCTATAGCGCCGGAGCACGCGCGCTGCGCGTGGTGCCGGCCGGGGTCCGGCATGCGGTCGCCGCACCTGGCGGCATGGCGTGGTTCTGGCTGAGCCCGGCCCAGCGGAGCGCCGCGCTCGACAACTACGCCACGGCGTTGGGCCGCGACCGGTCGGACCCCGACGTGGCTCGAGTCGCCAGGCGCGCCTTCCAGAACTACGGCCGGATGCTGATGGACTTCCTGCTCCTCGGCAGCCTCACGCCGGATGAATTGATCGCCCGCATGTCAGTCGACGGTCGAGAGCACCTCGACGCCGCGCTCGCTCATGGCCGCGGCGTGATCATGGCCGTGCCGCACATGGGCTCGTGGGACATGGCGGGCTCGTATGCCGGCGCGCTGGGGTACCGGATCTCCGCGGTGGCCGAACGCTTTCCCGGCTCTCTCAACGACGCGGTGGTGGCAACCCGCGAGCGTTTCGGCCTGAACGTCATCACCCTGGGACGAGCCGCTGTCAGAGGAATCAACGAAGCGCTGGCTGCCAACCATGTCGTCGCTTTGTTGTGCGACCTGGAACAGGGGCCTGGACTCAGTGTGAATTTCTTCGGCCGCCGCGCGACGGTTCCTGGGGGACCTGCAGCTTTTGCCCTCAAGACGGGCGCGGCGCTCCTCCCCGCCTGCCAGTACGCGACCGCGGCGGGTCGATATCACGTGCACCTCGACCCGGCGCTGGCGGCGCACGAAGGCGACACAAAAGAGACCCTCATGCAGCGGGTGATCGGCCGTTTCGAGGATTTCATCAAGGAGCGTCCCGACCAGTGGTATGCATTTCGGCCGATGTTCAGTCGCTGAGGGATGGGCGAATGGACATGGCGCGGGTTCAAAGTCGTGCAGTCGCTGGTGGAGCGCTTGCCCCGGGCGTGGGCGTACGCGCTTGCGGTGATGGCGGCGCGTCTGGCGTGGCGTTTCTCTCCACTGGCGCGTCCGCGCCTCGAGTACAACCTCAAGATCGCGTGCCCGGAGCTGCGGGACGACCCGATGGCGCTGCGGCGTCTGTCCAGGCTGAACTTTCAGAATCACGCCAAGGCTTACGCCGACCTGATGCAGCTTCCGAGCGCGAGGATCGAGGCCATGCGGCCGCTGCTGAAGGTGAAGGGTTTGGAAAATCTCGACGCCGCGCGCAGCCTGGGCAGGGGCGTGCTGGCCGTGTCCTGCCATATGGGTTCGTACGAGGTGGTGTCGGCGATCTGGGCCGCGACGCTGGCGCCGGTGAGCTTCTTCGCCGAGGAGCTGGAGCCTCGAGCGCTTTTCGAGTGGTACCGCGACACACGAGCGCGCCTTGGGATCAGCGTTCTGACGCTCGACATGGGCGGCATCCGCAAGGTGCTCCAGGCTCTGCGCGAGCAGGAGATGGTGATCACCGCGATCGACCGCGACATCACGGAAACCGGCTACCTGATGCCTTTCTTCGGCAAGCTGGCGCCGATCCCGCTGGGGCCGGCGTCGATCGCCCTGCGTCTCGGCACACCGCTCTTGCCTGTGTGCGTTTACCGATTGCCGGACGATACGTACATGGCCGAGGCGGCGCCGCACGTGTTCGCGAAGTCGACAGGCAACCCGCGCGCCGACCAGGTGCGCGCCACGCAGGAGCTCTTGCGCCAGATCGAGGGTTTCATCCGGCAGCATCCGGAGCAGTGGCACGTTCCGCACCGCATCTGGGCCGGCTCGCCATGAAGGAAAATCGCGGGGGGATCAGGATCCCCCCACGGGCCCCCCTCTCGCCGCCACGTCTGGGAGGCGATTGGAATGGCAGCGCAAGGGTGACGGCCGGAGTAAATCCGGCCTACAGGCCGCGCGGGGTTTCTGCATGAAAGTAGGACTCGTTTCGCCGTACGACTTCGCCTCGCCTGGTGGCGTCAACGACCATGTCCGCCGCCTCGCCGTCCGGCTGCGACAGCTCGGGCATGAGGCGCGCATCTTCGCGCCGTCCAGCCGCGCCGACGTCGACTTCGACAGCGCGCGCTTCTACAGGATCGGGACGCCCATCGCCATCCCGGTCAACGATTCGGTGGCGCGCATCACGCTCAGCTTTCACCTTGCCAACCAGGTCGCGGCGATCATCGCCGACGAGGGCTTCGACGTCCTTCATTTCCACGAGCCCTTGATGCCCGCCCTGCCGATCACCATGCTGCGGATGTCGACCACGGCCAACGTCGGAACGTTCCACGCCTTTGCGCGATCCAACGTCGGCTACTTCTACGGCCGGCCGCTGCTCCAGCCGTACCTCGCGCACCTGCATCGCGGCATCGCGGTCAGCGAGCCGGCGCGCGCGTTCGTGCAGCGTTACTTCCCCGATTTCCCGCTGCGCGTCATTCCCAACGGTGTCGATCTCAACGTCTATCGTCCGGGCCTGGCGCCCATCCGGCACCTGCGCGACGAAAACCTCAACGTCCTGTTTGTCGGACGGCTCGAAAAGCGCAAGGGCCTTGGCGATCTGCTGAGGGCGTATCGCGCCATGAGCATGCGCGTCCCGCAAACCCGCCTGATCATCGTCGGCGACGGACCGCTCCGCGGCCGGGTCGAGTCGTACGTCGCGCGCCACCGCCTGGCGAATGTAGTTCTGGCCGGTTACGTACCGGAAAGCGTGAAGCCGCGCTACTACGACAGCGCCGACATCTTCTGCGCCCCGGCAACGGGCGCCGAGAGCTTTGGCATCGTTCTGCTCGAGGCGCTGGCCTCTGGCCTGCCGGTGGTCGCGACCGAAGTGCCCGGCTACATGTCCGTGCTCGAGTCAGGCCGCGACAGCGTGACCGTGCAGCCCAACAACTGGCGCGAGCTGGCTGCGTCGCTGGTCATCCTCGCCCGTGATGCGGACCTGCGCCGCAGGCTCTCCGATTACGCGCTGCGGAAGGCGCGTCGCTACTCGTGGGACCTGATTGCCTCCGAGGTCGTAGAGGTCTACCAGGAGGCGCGCGAAGCGGTCGCCGCCCAGCCCGCGAAGGCGATGGAGGTGACTGGTGTTCACCACGCGGTTTGAGGCGTGGGTGCGGCGCCACGCGGAGGCTTTGATGACTGCGCTCGGGCGCACTCCACTGACCCCGAACCAGGTCACGGTGGTGGGACTGGCGCTCACGTTCCTCGCGGCCGGGCTGGCCGCGTTTGGACAGCTTCGCTGGGCGGGCGTCGTGCTCATCTTCGCGGGCACCTGCGACATCCTCGACGGGGCCCTCGCGCGATCGACCAATGCGAGCTACCCCTACGGCGCATTTCTCGATTCGACCCTCGACCGCTACTCCGAAGGGGCTGTGTACCTTGGACTTGCGGCCTACTTCGTCACCATCGATCCGCCGCTGCAGGAGTGGCTCGTCCTGTCGACCCTCGCCGCGCTCGCTGGTTCGTTCCTCGTGAGCTACGTTCGCGCACGCGCACAGAGTCTCGGCTTTGTTTGCAAAACAGGTTTGTTCCAACGGCCAGAACGTGTTGTCGTGACAGTGATCGGACTGCTGGTCGGCGGGTACGTGCTTTACGGCGTCGTGTTCCTGCTTGCGATCGTCACCAACGTCACAGCGCTGCAACGGATCCGCGAGGTGTGGCTGCAGGGCCGGGCGCAACGCCTCGAGCGGGAGCGTGAGATGAAGGCCCGCCGCGCAGCGCCGCATCAGGTTCAATGACCGATCCGTTTCATGGCATCGCCGGCCACACGCAGGCCCTGGACCAGCTGCGTTCGCAAGTCAAGTCAGACCGCCTCGCGCACGCCTACCTATTCGTCGGCGAACAGGGCCTGGGCAAGTCGACCACGGCTCGCGCGCTCGCCTCGGCGCTCCTGCCCGAGGCGCCGCTGACCCGGAACCCCGACTACTGGGAAGACGACCGCATCAAACCGCTCTCGATCAACGAGATCCGCCTGCTGCCTGACAAGCCGCCCGAGTTTCACGAGCTGTCGCTGCAGGCGTTCCTCAACCTCAAGCCCGCGATCGGGGCGCGCCGGGTCGCCCTCGTCGTGAATGTCGGCCGCCTGCGCGACCAGGACCAGGGCGTCCTGCTCAAGACCCTCGAGGAGCCGCATCCCCATCGTGTCATCGTCTTGACGACGCCGAGCCTCAACCCCTTCGTCGTGCTGCCCACTGTGGTTTCACGCTGCCAGCGGCTGTTCTTCCACCCGGTTCCGGCGCCTGAGATAGAAAAGCTGCTGGTCGCCGCCGGGGTCGAAGCTCGACGGGCGAATCTGCTGTCCGAGCTTTCCGGAGGACGGCCGGGTTGGGCGATGCGAAGGGCGAGCGACGAAAGGGTGATCGAGCTGCACCGCGCCTGGACGCGCCGCCTCGAAGAGATCTTCGGCGCGCCGGCGGATGTGCCCCTGCACGTCGCGGCGCAGCTCGACTCGGAGCAGATGGGCTGGCGCCGAAGCGAGGGAGACGAGGAAGACCCGGCGCTGTTCGCCATCGCCAGCTGGCAGATCGAGCTCCGCCGCCGCATGCTGGGCAGCCGCGGCCGCGAGCAGGGCCGGTGGGCGCGCCTGCTCGAGCTTTCCTACGACACGCTCGGCTACCTCGAGCAAAACGTCAGCCCCCGACTGGCTCTGGAAACATTCCTGCTCGAATGCCGAAGAGCCTCGTAAGGAAAGCCCTCGAGGGCTTCCAGCCTTACGTCCCAGGCGAGCAGCCACCTGACGGCGAGGGCTGGATCAAGCTCAACACCAACGAGTCGCCCGTGCCTCCATCGCCGAAAGTCCTGTCGGCGATCAAGGACGCGGCGACCGACGCGCTGAGGCTCTACCCGAGCCCGACGGCCGCACCCGCGCGCGAGGCGATCGCGCTCCGGTTCGGCCTGGATCCTTTGCAGGTGGCGGTCGGCAACGGGGGAGATGAGCTGATCGAGCTGTGTTTCCGCGCCTTTGCCGGCGCGGGCGACACCGTCGCCTATCCGACTCCGACCTATCCGCTGCTGGAACCCCTCTGCCGGATCCACGAAGCCAGGCCTTCCACGCACCCGACCGAAGAGTTCTCCGAGCTCCCGCCGAGTCTCGCGGCCGACCCGGCGCCGCTTAAGTTCATCGTCAATCCCAACTCGCCGAGCGGAGCGCTGTTCGACCAGGACGCGGTCGAGGGGGCGGTCGCCGCTTCATCGGGTGTGGTCGTGATCGACGAGGCGTACGTGGACTTCGCGCCTCACTCGTGCCTGCCCCTTCTCGAGCGATACGACAACGTCCTGTTGCTGCGAACCTTCTCCAAGTCTTATGGCCTGGCCGGCCTTCGGATCGGTTTCGCGCTTGGCCCGCGCGAGGTCATCGAGACACTGAGTTCAGTCAAGGACTCGTACAACGTCGACCGCCTCGCCATCGTCGCCGCGGTGGCCGCGATCAACGATGAGGAGCACCACCGCAAGCTCGTCGATGCAGTCGTCCACAATCGTGGAGAGCTGGGCGCAGCGCTTGCCGGTATGGGGTTCGACGTGGTTCCATCCGCCACCAACTTCGTCTTTGCCAGGCCGCCAAAACCCGCG
Source organism: Chloroflexota bacterium (assembly GCA_005880755.1). Classification (GTDB taxonomy): domain Bacteria; phylum Chloroflexota; class Dormibacteria; order Dormibacterales; family Dormibacteraceae; genus 40CM-4-65-16. The sequence goes on along the minus strand of VBGV01000241.1, from coordinate 2,900 downwards.
GCCGGCATCGTGGGCGCGCTGCGCGAGCGCAGGATCCTGGTCCGCCATTACGATCGTGAGCCGATCGCAGGCTGGATCCGGATCACGGTGGGCACACGCGATCAGCACGACAAGCTTCTCAAGGCGCTCAAGGAGGTTTTGTGACCACCGCCCCTACCCGCGACGAGGCGTGGGAGCTCGTCACCTCGATGACCAAATCGGACCAGCTGCGCCGCCACATGCGCAGCGTCGAGGCGGCGATGCGCGCCTACGCGCGGCGCTTCGGCGAGGACGAAGAGCGCTGGGCCGTGCTCGGCCTCATCCACGACTGGGACTACGAGTCGGGGCCGACGGCGGAGCTGCATCCCATGCGCGGCATCGAGATGCTGCGCGAGAAAGGTTGGCCGGAGGACATCCTCCAGGACATCGCCTCGCACGCCGACTACCTCAACGTCCCGCGCGACACCAACGCGCGCAAAGCGCTGTACGCGGTGGATGAGATGTGCGGCTTCATCATCGCCTGCGCCCTGGTCAAGCCAGACAAGTCGCTGGGCTCGGTCGAGGCGAGCACAGTGCGCAAGAAGATGAAGGACAAGGCATTCGCGCGCGGTGTGCATCGCGAGGAGCTCGTGGCGGGCGCCGAGGTGCTCGGTATACCCTTCGACGAGCACGTGGAATTCGTCCGCGATGCCCTGAAGCCGATTGCACAGGAGCTGGGACTGAATCCATGAGCACCGGCGGGCGGCCCCGAGTCCTCTTGATGCATCCGATCCTCGATCCCGGCCCCTCCATCCTCGCCGAGGCCGCCGAGGTAGTCGCCTACCCGCCCGACCGTCCGCTCGACGAGGCCGGCATCCGCCAGGCGGCTGAGGGGTGCGTGGGGATCGTCAGCCAGCTGATGGACCCCATTCGCGAAACTGTGCTGTCCACGCCCGGACTCAAGTGCGTCAGCAACGTGGCGGTCGGCTTCGACAACATCGACGTCGCCGCGGCCACCGCCCACAAGGTCATGGTCACCAATACGCCCGGTGTGCTGGACGACACCACGGCCGATTTTGCGTTCACGCTGCTCATGTCGGCCGCTCGTCGCATCGTCGAGGCTGACAGCTTCACCCGCTCGGGACAATTTCGTGGCTGGGCGATCGACATGATGCTGGGCCACGACATCTTCGGGGCGACGCTCGGCATCGTTGGCGCCGGGCGCATCGGCCGCGGCGTCGCGCATCGCGCAAAAGGCTTCAACATGCGGATCCTCTATTACGATCCCCAACCACTGCCGCGAGAGGCTGAAGAGCAGATGGGCGCCACGCGAGTCGATCTAGGCCGCCTGCTCGCCGAGTCCGATTTCGTCTCGATCCACGTGCCGCTGACCAAGGAGACATACCACCTCATCAGCAGCGCTGCGTTCAACATGATGAAGCCGACGGCGATCCTCATCAACACCTCGCGGGGCCCAGTCGTCGACGAGGCGGCCCTGGTGGCCGCGCTCACCGCGAAAAAGCTGGCGGGCGCGGGGCTCGACGTGTACGAGCGCGAGCCCGCGGTGCATCCCGGCCTGCTCCCGATGCCGAGCGTCATACTCGCCCCGCACATCGCCAGCGCTACTGTCCGGACTCGCTCCGAGATGTCGGCGATGGCCGCGCGCAACATGGCCACGGCCGTGCGTGGAGGGCGTCCGCCGAACCTGGTCAATCCCGAGGTCAAGAAATAGCGGTAACACTTCGTTACCGCCTCCTGGCCCTCGACCTCGACGGGACGATCCTGGACATGCAGCTGCGTCTCGATCCTCGCGATGTCGATGCAGTCCGTCGCATGGTCGCCGCGGGCGTGACTGTGGTCGCATGCACAGGCAGGCCATATCCCGGTGCCGTGCCGTGGGTCAAGCGCTTGGGGCTCGCGGGGCCGATCGTCTGCTATCAGGGGGCCCAGGTGAGGACGCTCGACGGCGACACGCTCCTCGATCACGGGGTTCATCACTCGCTGGCGATGGAGGTCATTCGTTACGCGCGAGAGCGCGACTTACACGTGCAGGGGTACCGCGACGACCTGCTCATCGTCCAGCGCGACCGACCCGAGGCGCGCCAGTACGCTCAACACGCCGGGATGGACATTCACGTAGTCGATGATCTCGATCAGGCGATGGGCGAGACCACCCCCAAGCTCGTGATCGTCTCCACGCCCGAAACGATCGAGAGGCTGCTGCCGGACGTTCGCCGGCGCTGGGAAGGCAAGCTGAACGCGGCGACGTCGACGCCCGACTACCTCGAGTTCACGAGCGTGGAGAGCGACAAAGCCTCCGCACTCCGCTTCGTGTCGGACCGCCTGGGGATCTCACAGTCAGAGGTGGCGGCGGTCGGCGACGGGCGCAACGACACGTCGATGATCGCCTGGGCGGGACTCGGCGTCGCCGTCGAAGGGTCGCCGGGGGAAGTTATCGCGGTCGCCGACCGGACCATCCCCGGTCCCGGCCATGGTGGAATCCAACAGCTTGCCGACGCGTTGCTGAAGTAGATGGCAACCCTGCTTCTCGTCCACGCGCATCCCGATGATGAGGCGGTCTCGACGGGCGGCGTGATGATGAAGGCGAAGTCACACGGCCATCGGGTCGTGCTCATCACCGCCACGCGTGGCGAGGTGGGCGAGATATACAACATGGACGAGGAGGCGTCGCGGCCGCGACTCGGCGAGATCCGGACCGCAGAGCTGAAGTCGGCCGCGGAAATCCTGGGTGTCGATCGTCTGGAATTCCTCGGCTATCGAGATTCCGGCATGGTCGACACGGCGGACAACAAAGACCCGCGCTCGTTCCACCAGGCGAGGCTCGAGGACGCCGCCGGCAAGCTCGCTGTTTTCGTCCGCGAGGAGCGCCCCGACGTGGTCGTCACGTACGCAGAAGACGGGGTATACGGGCACCCCGACCA
>VBGV01000357.1 GCA_005880755.1 Chloroflexota bacterium | reverse complement strand
GGTCGAGTCGCATCACTTCGAGGCCCTCGGCACGAGCTGCAGCCTGTTCGCGGTTGGTCAATCGCACGGGCGACTTCTCGAGGGTGAGTCCTGGGTCCGGCGGCTGGGCGCGCGGCTGACGCGCTTTTCGGAGGACAGCGAGCTGTCACGACTAAATCGCGCTGCCGACGAATGGGTCGCGATCAGCGACGAGATGGACGAGATCTTGCACGCGGCATTGCGCGCGCATGCGATGAGCGCTGGCCTCGTCAACGTGGCCGTGCTGCCTGCGATGCTCGCGGTCGGCTACACGCGTCCACTCATCGAGGGCCCGGGAGTCGCGACGCTCGAAAGTCTCCGTCCGCTGCTTCCGCTGCCCGACGTGCTCGAGCTCCGTGACGGCGAAGCACGCGTGCAGCTGGGGTGCGGCGTCGACCTCGGCGGGATCGCGAAGGGATGGATGGCGGATCGGTTGTCCGAGACGCTGGGGCTGAACGCCGTCGTCAATCTCGGCGGCGACCTGCGCGCGCGCGGAGCCGGGCCGAGGGGAGATGGATGGCCGGTTGGCCTCGGCGGCGCCACCTTGTTGCTGCGCGACCAGGGTGCCGCGACCAGCAGCACCCGACGCCGGCGTTGGGGCGAGGATGGACGAGGAGAAACTCCTCCCCATTTATGGGGAGGTGGCCCGAAGGGCCG
>VBGV01000356.1 GCA_005880755.1 Chloroflexota bacterium | reverse complement strand
CACGAGGTCGCCAGCGCGCGCGCAACGTTCATGCGCCCGAGGCTGTAGCTCGCCCAGTTGTGATAGATCCAACCATTGACGTTGATGTACGGCGGGCAGGCGAGCAGAGTCTCGGCGGTGATCTTTCCCTCCTGCAGTCCGGCCGTCGCGGTCACCATCTTGAATGTCGACCCCGGCGCGTACTGGCCGGCGATCGCGCGGTTCAGCAGCGGCTTGTCGGGGTCGTTCAGCAGCCGGCTGAAGTCAGCCTGCGAGATGCCCCTCGTGAACAGGTTGGTGTCATAGGCGGGCAGGCTGATCATCGCCAGCACCTCCCCCGTGCGGGGGTCGATGACCACCGCAGCGCCCGCGGTCTTGCGGTCGCGCGCGAGACCCGCGGCGAGCGACGCCGCGGTCGCGCGCTGCAGCGCCGCGTCGAGGCTGAGGTAGACCGCGTGTCCAGGGACCGCGGCCTGCGTCTCCAGCACTCTCTTGACCTGGCCGCGCGCGTCCACCTCCACGTCGGCCCATCCGTCCGTCCCGCGGAGGAGCTCTTCCAGGCCGGCCTCCACGCCAACCTTGCCGACCATCTCATCCGGCTGGTAGCCGGCCGCGCGAAGGCGCTTCAGCTGCGATGAATCGATCGGGCCCACGTAACCGAGCACATGGCCGAAGACCATCGGCTCGCCGTAGCGGCGGATGGAGCGCTGGGCGATCGATGCTCCGGGGAGCTCGGGCAGCCTTTCGTTGATCGCGAGCTCGTCCGCCTGCGACAGGTTGGCTTTCACGGTGACCGGTGCGAACGGGTCGGCGGCGAGAAGTTGCGCCGCGAGCTTTTCCTCCGCCACCCCCGTCAGGCGCGCGAGCAGGACCAGCTCCTCCGCGCGATCGCGCCCCACGGACGGCAAGCCCGCCGGTACGACGACCAGGCTCCACACCGGGCTGTTCTCGACCAGCGGTGTGCCGTGGCGGTCATAGATGATGCCGCGGTCAGCCTGGAGCACGAGATGTCGGATCGTGTTGGCCTGGGCCAGGGCCGCCAGTCGCGAACCGTCAGTGACGTGCAGCTGCGCAAGCTTGACGGCGAGCAGCGCGATGACGAGCACGGCCAGTGTGGCCGCGGCCGTCAGACGCAGGGACCAGCGCGGCTGCGGAGCCACCCCGCCGAGCTGAAGAGGAAGTTCGCTCACGTGGGTTGCGGTCCCAGGCGCACCAACGTCTGCAGCCTGCGCACCAGCTCGATCGCGATCGGCATCAACAGCGCGTTGTAGACGGCGGCGGCAAACGCAAGCTGCGCGGCCACGCCGAAGGTCGGCGCGGGCATGCCGACGAGGTTGTCGGTAAGGACGAGCAGCGCCGAATACACGGCCGTCGTCAATGCGGCGCTCAGTGCGACATGGAGCGCGTTGGGGTGCTCGAGGTTGCGAATCCAGAAGCTGATGACGTACACACCTGCCAGAAGGGCCAGCGCGTGCGGCCCGATCGGGCCGGGCGCCGTCAGGTCGAGCAGCACCCCACCGACGCAGGCCCAGACCAACCCCGACCGCGCGCCGAGGGTCCAGGTCACGGCGACGACGGCGAGCAGGACGAGGTTGGGGAAGGCGCCGCCGACCTCCAACCTCGGCGCCCAGGTCACCTGCGCAAGCGCTGCGGCGACCAGAAGCATCGCACCGACTGCTCGTCTCATGAAGGCAAGAAGTCTGTGATCACGAGCACGAATGTGAGGCTCGAGGGATCGTTGACCCACGCGATCTGCGCCTCGTCAGAGGTCGACGAGTCGCGATGGGTGACGCTGGCGATCTCACCAACCACAAGCCCCCGCGGATAACCCCCTCCGACTCCGCTGGTCAGCGCCCACTCGCCATTCGATGCCGTAACCCCCAATGTGTGCTGGATCTCGAGGGCGAGCGACGCCGGTCCACCCGACACGGTTCCCTGGAGATTTGACTTCGAGAGGTAGACGTTCACCCTGCTCTGCGGGTCACCCAGCGTCTGGACGATGGCGGCGTGCGGGCCCGCCTCGCGCACGCGGCCCAGCAGGCCGGCGCCCGTCGCCACGACCATGCCCGGCTGGACGCCGTCCGCGGTACCTCGATCGATCTGCATCGTGCGGCTGAAGCTGTCGGGGCCACGACCGATGATCTGCGCGGCCACCAGGCGGTGTCCCGAAGCCTTCTGGAAGTTGAGCGCCTGCCGGAGCGACGCGTTTTCTTTGGCCGCCGCGTTCAGCTCCACGATC
>VBGV01000348.1 GCA_005880755.1 Chloroflexota bacterium | reverse complement strand
TGAGCAGTTGATGCTCGAAGGAGAGCAGATCTGGATCGCGCTCAAACGAAACTGACCACACCTCGAATCCTCTTCATCGCCGGAGCGTTGGCGGTCTTCATTCTCGACCGGGTGACGAAGAACCTCGTGGCTGCGCAGATACCTTTCGGCACCGAGGTTTCGGTGATCGACCACGTGGTCGGGATCACGAACGTTCGCAACTCGGGCGCTGCGTTCGGTTTTGCTCCCGCGGGCGCGACGTTGTTTCTCATCGCGTCGGTCGTGGTCTGGATCGGCCTGGTGGCTTACGTCGCGCGCAACCCGATCGGGGAGTGGAGCGGCGTGGTTCTCGGTCTGATCCTGGGTGGCACCATGGGTAACGGATACGACCGGATCGTCCACGGCACGGTGACTGACTTCATCAACTTCCACTTCTGGCCGGTCTTCAACGTGGCGGACGCGGCGATCTCGATCGGCGTGGTGCTGATGATCGCCGGTTATCTCCTACGGCGAAACCCCGCCGGCTGACCGCCGCGGCCGCGGCGACGAGGCTCGATCGCTTTCTCGCCGAGCAAGCCCCAGAGCTGAGCCGCTCCGCGGCCGCGCGGCTCATCAAGGGTCACCTCGTCCTGGTCAACGGTCACCCGGCCGACCCGGCGGACCGCGTGGCTGCCGGAGACGTCGTCGACTTCGAGATCCCGGAGGCGTATGTCGTGGAGGCCGGCGCGGAGGAGATCCCGCTGGACATCGTTTACGAGGACGACGACATCGCGGTCATCAACAAGCCCGCCGGCATGGTCGTCCACCCGGCGCCTGGTCACTACACGGGAACCCTGGTCCATGCCCTGCTTGGCCGCGGTGGCGCCTGGTCCGCGGTCGGAGGAGCGGCGCGGCCGGGCGTGGTGCACCGCCTCGACAAGGGGACGTCGGGGCTGATCGTGGTCGCCCGCAACGATGTGAGCCACCGAGCTCTTTCGGCGCAGCTCAAGGACCGCTCGCTGAGCCGGACGTACCTCGCCATCGTCCGGGGCCGGATCACGGACGACGCCGGAGAGCTCGAAGGCCCCATCGGCCGACACCCGCACGAGCGCAAACGCATGGCGGTGGTCGCGGGCGGCCGCTTCGCGCGGACGCGGTACCAGGTCGTCGAACGGAAGCGAACCCATACGCTTTTGCGCTGTGAGCTCGACACCGGCCGCACGCATCAGATCCGGGTCCACCTCGCGGCGCTCGGTCACCCGATCGCGGGCGACACCGAATACGGAGGCCAGGAGCAGAGCCTCGAACGCCCGATGCTCCACGCCTCGCGTCTCCGACTGCGCCACCCACGCTCTGGCGCCGAGATGACCTTCGAAGCGCCGCCGCCTGACGATTTCACCGCGTTTTGGGAGTCGGTCGCTTGAAGCGCGGCCTCCTGATCGTCATCTCTGGGCCGTCGGGGGTGGGGAAGGACACGCTGATCCGGCGCCTGCTCGAGCTCGACAGGAACCTCGTCTATTCGGTCTCCGGGACGACGCGGCAGCCGCGACCGGGCGAAAAACCAGACGAGAACTACACGTTCCTCACCCGGGAGCAGTTCGAGGCGCTGGTCGGGAAGGGAGCGTTCCTCGAGCACGCGAACTACAACGGCCACCTCTACGGCACCTTCCGCGACCGGGTCGAGAAGGCGCGCCACGCGGGCCGTGACGTGGTGTTGAAGATCGACGTCCAGGGCGCTGAGCAGGTCCGCCGGCTGATGCCGGACGCGGTGTTCATCTTCGTGGTCGCGCCGTCAGAAAAGGAGCTCGAGCATCGCCAGGAGCAGCGGGGAAGCGAATCCCCGCAGGACCTCGCCTCGCGCCGCGAGATCGCCAAACGCGAGATGACCTACGCCAAGGAGTACGGCCACGTCGTGATGAACGACGACATCGAGCGGGCGGTGGGCGAGATCCGCCAGATCATCGAGGACGCGCGCCGGCGCGTAACTT
>VBGV01000347.1 GCA_005880755.1 Chloroflexota bacterium | reverse complement strand
CTCATGTCCTCGCCTTCGAAGAGAAGGTAGCGCCCGACCATCGGCCGGCCGATGTCCAGTAGGTACTTGATCGTCTCGAAGACCATCATGCTGCCGATGATTCGGGGCAGCACGCCGAAGACGCCGGCCTCGGCGCAGCTCTGCACGCTGCCGGGCGGCGGTGGCTCGGGAAAAAGGCAGCGATAACAGCCAGTGCCTTTGGCGGAATCGAACAGCGCCAGCCGACCCTCGAAACGGAAGATGCTCCCGTGCACCAGCGGCTTGGCCAGGAAGTGCGCGGCGTCGTTGGCGAGGTACCGCGTCGGAAAGTTATCCGTCCCGTCGACGATCACGTCGTAAGGGGCGAAGATGCGCAGGGCGGTCTCCGAGTTGAGGTGCTCGTTGATCGCGACGACCTCGACGTCGGGGTTCAGGCTGCGTAGGGTCTCGGCCGCCGACTCGACCTTGGGCCGGCCGATGTCGTCGTGGCCGTGCAGCAGCTGGCGCTGGAGGTTGGAGGCGTCGACGGTGTCGAAGTCGACGATGCCGATCTTGCCGACGCCGGCCGCCGCCAGGTACATGGCCGCCGGGGAGCCGAGCCCGCCGGCGCCCAGGAGCAGGACGCTGGAGTTGAGCAGCTTGCGCTGGCCGGCGCCGCCGACCTCGGGGAGGATCAGGTGCCGCGCGTAGCGGGCGACCTGGTCGGGGGTGAAGGTTCGGTTCTGGGTCATCTGCCTGTATGGACTATACCCAGGGTGCTTTGAGGGTTATTCCTATAGTTGGAGGGCAGCATGGAAACTGAATACCTCGACGAAGAGCAGGTCATCGCCCTCTACAACAAGGTGCGGACTGGCAAGCGGACCTGGCCCACCGGCATCTGGACCTCCCCCGCCGCACTCCAGTACGCCGTCACCGTCTTCGACTACTGGATCCACAACGTGATGGGATGGAAGGGCTGGCCCGACGCCCGCGGCAAGGTCACCCCGGCGCTGCTCGAGGAGCATCGCCTGGCCGACCTCGTGGAGTCGGTTTTCGTGCCCGAGTTCGGCGACGACTGGCTGGACTTCGAGGTGGTTCTCAACGAGAGCATGCGGCTGTCGGAAGACGAAAGCTGGGCGCCGGATGTCGCCGACCGCCAGGAGCGCGTGGAGGCCGCCTTCGAGCACGCTTTCGAGAAGCTCATCGGATCGCCGAAGCAGCAACCCAAGCTGCTGCCGACCTATCACCGCTTTCGCAACCACCTGCTGCGCATGTGGAGCGCGTTCCAGGAGGCGCAGGCCGAGCACGACAAGGCCGAGCGCGAGTCGGCTGAACGTTTCTGGGCGCAGCTGCGCCTGGTCCGCAGCAGCCGGGGCCAGGCGGCCGAGGCGTGGTCGATCGTCAACACCGACGACGAACGCCGCGGCGAGGTGGTCATGGTCTGGGGCGAGCCGCATCCCTACTGCGTGGTCGTGCTCGATGAGGACGTCGAGGCGGGCGGCTGGGAGCAGGTCATCTACCGGCTCGAGCAGGAGATCCTCGTCGAGGAACCCGGCGTGGTTAGCTACGCCGTCTGGCACAAGGGGTTCGTCGGCGAGTACTACAGGTGCGCCGACTGCGGTGAGCTGCACAGCCAGTTCGATGAGGACACGACCAACGGGCTGAGGCTCGACGACCTGGAGCCACCCGAAGAGCGGTAGTCAGTCGACCGTGAGTGAGAAGTTCCTTCCCTCCCAGCCCGTCATGTAGTGCGCGGTCCACGAAAACTCAGTCCCGGGCGGCAGCTTGTGGCACGGCACCTCGGCGGTCCACAAACCCAGCGTTGTGTCGACCGCGTCGACCTCCGTGAATGTCGCCCAGTTGTCGAACGTGTAATGCACCGCGCCGGGCCGCGCCAGCTGAACGCGAAGACGCCGGCCCGCCGCGATCCGGGTGATCTGATGCTTGTGTGACCAGATAAAGGCAGGCTCGAGGGCGGTTCCCTCCGTGTAGCGGCGCCGCGCCGGCATCACGATGTCCGGAAACCCCGCGAGCGCGATCGTGACGAGAAGCTCGAGATATTCCGCATGCGCCCATCCGAGCGGGCAAGCCGAGCCGTTCGCCCGGCCGAACTGAAGGCCGCGGTCCGGGACGTCGGGGCCATCCCACAGCTGCTCGGCCAGCGCAAGACCCTGTCCGGCAAAGCCTTCGAGCGTGCGCACCAGCTCCGCCGCGGGCAGCCCCATCGAGAAGAAATGCCGCGCGCGCTCGCCGGTCAGGACCGGCCATGCACGCCCGCGTCCGCTGCCGTCCCATGGCGCCCCGTCCTCGTGCTCTCCGTACTGGTCGCCCACGTAGCGCCGCCAGCTCGGGCCCGCGGGCAAGCTGACCTTGAGCGACGTGTCCACGCCCTGAAGGCTGCGCAGCACGCGGTCGTCCTTCGGGCGGCGCAAGCCGTAGCGGACCAGCTCGAGAAATTCGGGAGCGATCGCTCCGTC
>VBGV01000346.1 GCA_005880755.1 Chloroflexota bacterium | reverse complement strand
GTCGCGGAATCGTGACCGCGCGGGGGTCCGCCGACGGCTCCAGCTGAAGGTTTTTCTGCACGAACGCCGCGAGCAGGCCGACCGCGACCAGCATCACCACCGCGATGATCGGGTAAGGCCAGAAGTGGTCCGGGAAGAAGGGGTGGGTGTCCTCGTCGGGCATGTCGTCGGCCAGGTGGTGCCCCGCGTCGCCCATCAGGATGGGGAAGAGGGCGAGGCCGACCACCACCGGGTAGAGGATGTGGTCCGGGCCGATCGGCAGGCGCTTCCAGTCGGGCTCGAGGGTGTGGCCGCCGCCGTGGCCGTCGACCTCGATGATCTGGACCTCTTTCGGCGGTGCCACCGCCGCGCCGGGTCCTTCTGTCTGCATGCTCTTATCGCTCACAGCGGCTCCGAGATGCCGTGCGCCCGGATGAACCGGAAGTGCACGTACATCAACAGCACGATCACCGCCGGCAGCACGAACACGTGCAGCGTGAAGAAACGCTGCAGGGTTGGCGGGCCGACCACCGGGCCTCCTTGCAGCAGCTCCTTGACGAACATGCCGAGCTGCGGGGGTGGCGTCAGGCCCGCGATCTTGATCGTGACCTCGGTCGCGAAGTAGGCCTTGCTGTCCCAGGGCAGGAGGTACCCGGTCAGTGAGAGGAAGAGAACGATCAACAGCATCAGGACTCCGACGATCCAGTTGAGCTCACGCGGCGCCCGATAAGACCCGGTCCAGTACACGCGGGCCATGTGGAGTAGAACCATGATGATCAGCAGGTTGGCGCTCCAGAAATGGACGCCTCGGATCAACCAGCCGAGGTACACGGTGTTCTGGATGAATTGCACGCTGGTGTAAGCAGGCGCCGGGTTCCCGGTCGCGTCGGGAACGTAGTACAGCGCGAGCAGCACGCCGGTCAGGAGCTGGAACGCGATCAGGATGAAGACCATCCCGCCGAAGCAGTAGTAGAAGGCATTGGCGAAGTTCGGCACACGCTGATAGAGCGCCTCGTCGACGGCCTTGGTGAACGGATAGCGCTCGTCGAGCCAGTCCACGACCGCCATCTGGATGTCGCGCGGGTGTGGGATTGCCATCAGAAGCCCAGCACGATGCCGTCAACCACGATCTGGTCGGGAGTTGCTCCCTGCTTCCAGGTCAGGTGCGAAAGCGGGGCCGGCGCGGGACCCTGCAGCACGGTGCCGTCGAGGTGGAACCGCGATCCGTGGCACGGGCAGTCGAACGTCTTGGCGTCCTTGTTGAGCGCCACCGAGCAGCCGAGGTGCGAGCAGTTGATCGCGAAGACGTCGACTTTGCCCGAGTTCTTGACCACGAACCCGCCGAAGGCGAGCTCGCCCGGAGCGTTGTCGCCGCCCCCGTCGGCCATGATGAAAGCCGTGTTCGGGCTGCGGGGAGCGTCGAACTTGACCGCGTCCCCCTCCTGCAGCTGGTCGATGGGAGTTTGCAGGGCGACGTTGACGGGGCCTTTCTTCTGGCCTTTCGGAGGCGCGGGCCAGAAGTAGACCAGGATCGGCGCGACGGCGGTGATCACCGTCGCCGTCAGGAGGCTCGCCAGCCACCAGCCTAGAAACGTCCGGCGGGTGTATCGCCTTGGGGCCGCGGCCTCTGCCATGCGGCTCAGATTTTAGCGATCCCGGTAGGGCGGCAGACCGACCGCCTGGCGGACCTCGACCATGGTCCGGCCGGCAACATCCTGTGCCCGTTCCGCGCCAGCGTCCAGGACGCGGTCCACGTACTCGCGAGTCAGGCCGGCCCGCCGCTCCCGGAACGGCGCGAACCGCTCGATGATCCGCTCCGCAAGCAGCTTCTTCTTGTCGTTGCACCCGATCTCCGCCTTCCGGCAGAGCTCCCAGTAGTGCTCCCAGTCGTCGAAGAAGAACTTGTAGAAAGCGCACACGTTGCAGGACCGCGGATGGCCAGGCTGTGACTTGTAGACCCGTTTCGTGTCGGTCACCATGCTGTGGACCTGCTTGCGGATGAGCTCAGGCTCGTCCGTGACGCCGACGATGTTCTTGAGGCTCTTGGACATCTTCGCCTTCCCGTCGGTGCCCTTGACCAGAGGCGCATCCGGGTTGAGGACGATCTGGGGCTCGGGAAACACCTCGCCGTAGGTGCGGTTGAAACGCCGGGTGATCTCGCGGGTGAGCTCGAGGTGCGCCGCCTGGTCGCGGCCGACGGGGACCACGTCGCCCTTGACGATGACGATGTCGGCGCACTGCAGCACGGGATACTCGAACAACCCGAGGTTGACGTTGTCCGGTTGGTCCCTGACCTTCTCCTTGAACGTGGGCACCCTCTGCACCCAGCTCAGCGGTGTGACCATGGCGAGAAGCAGCGTGAGCTCGGCCACCTTTGGGATCGCAGACTGGCGGTACAGGACCGTGCGCTCCGGGTCGATGCCGATCGCGATCAGGTCCATGACCATGTCGTAAAGGTCGTCGGTGAAGTCGTGAGCGTT
>VBGV01000240.1 GCA_005880755.1 Chloroflexota bacterium | reverse complement strand
CACACGGGCGCGGATTTCGAGCAGGGCCGTAAAGCGGTCGAGGCAGGAGTCCGCTTCGGGACGCACATCTACAACGCCATGCCCCCGGTGCACCATCGGCGGCCGGGCATCGCACTTGCCCTGCTCCTCGATCCCAGGGTCACGGCCGGCGTGATCGCGGACGGTGAGCACGTGCATCCGTCGGTCTGCGAGCAGCTATTTCGCGTCAAAGGCGCCTCGCGCATCGCGCTCACCACCGACCAGACATCCGCCGCCGGGTCGGCGCCGGGGACCTACGCCCTTTCTGGGCGGGCGGTGGTCAGCGACGGCCGGGTCGTCCGCCTGGAGGACGGAACGCTGGCGGGGAGCGCGGCCACCATGCCGGACCTCGTGCGCGTGATGGCTCGGCTGCCAGGCGTTGGGATTTCGCGTGCGATCACCATGGCCTCCGCAGTCCCGGCGCGCGTGCTCGGGGAAACCCGGCTGGGCCGCATCAGCGAGGGTGCCTGCGCGGACCTCGTCGTGCTCGATGCAGACCTCCGCGTGCGGCTGACCATGATTCGGGGAGTGGTGAAATTCGCGCGACGCTCCTAGGCCATCCCTTGTCGTGCGTCCGACTCGCGCGAGAGCTTCTGCTCCGGTGAGCCGCTTTCGCGCGGAGATCGCCGAGCAGCCTGAGGTTGCGGCCAGGCTGCTCGCCCACGGCGCCGAAGCGGCCAACACGATTGCGTCTCGCATTCGGGAGGTGGGGCCGCGGGGCTTCCTGATCGCCGCACGCGGCAGCTCCGACCACGCGGCTCTGTACGCGAAATACCTCTTTGGCGCGCGGAATCAATCCCTCGTCGCTCTTGCAGCGCCATCCCTGTTCACCCACTACGCTCGTCCACCACGCCTGGACGGCCAATGCGTGATCGGCATCTCGCAGTCGGGTCAATCGCCGGACGTGGTCGCGGTGCTCGAAGAAGCAAGGCGCCAGGGCGTGCTCACGCTCGCGATCACGAACGACCCGCGATCCAGGCTCGCAGATGCCGCCGACCTCGTGCTCGCGCTGGAGGCTGGTCCGGAGGTCAGCGTCCCAGCCTCGAAGACGTACACCGCGAGCCTGCTGGCCCTGGCCCTCATCTCGCAGGCGATGAGCCCGGACCCGGCGTTCGAGTCCGCGCTCAAAGCCGTGCCGGAGGCTATAGCCCGCACGATCGAGAGGGAAACGTCGGTCGAGGCCCTGGTCCCGTCTCTGATGGGCCCGCGTGCCATCGTGCTCGGCCGCGGCTTCAACTTCTCGACCGCCGAGGAGATCGCGCTGAAGCTCAGCGAGACGAGCTACGTGCTCGCGCGCGCATGGTCGGTGGCGGACTTCGAGCACGGGCCCATCGCGGTGGTCGAAGCAGGTTTGCCGGCGCTCATCGTCGACGGCGGCGGGCACGTGGCCGCGAACCTGGAAGCGGTGAAGGCGCGACTCGAGGAGAAGGGGTGCAAAGTGCTGCACCTTGTGGACGCTTCAGGGCTCCCTGAAGAGCTCACCCCGGTCACGCTGGCCGTCTCCGGCCAGCTGCTGGCTCACCGCGTCGCGGTCGCTCGAGGCTTCGACCCCGACCGCCCGCGCACGATACAGAAGGTCACCCGGACCTGGTAGCCGCTCGTCGATCACGATCAGCGCCGGCGTCATGACCGCGATGCATTCGTACGCGTTCTCGACCGACGCCGCAACCTCCACCCCGAACCCCGCACGCTCGAAGGCAGCGCGGACCAGCCGCAGCTTGCGCGCATCGCTCACGACGAGGAGAACCCACGGCGTCACCTCGACCAGCTCGGGGTCGATGCCGACCGGCGAGACCGCGATCATAGGCCCACCGCCTAGGCCGCCATCAGGCGATTCACTTCCTCACGTAGCAGTGCCAGGTCGACAGGCTTGGTGATGAAGCTGTCGATCCCATTGCCTTCGAGCGCTTGCCGGACCTCGTCCGAGAGGTCGCCGGTAAGCGCGATCACCTTGATCGGCCGCAGGACGTATCTCTTGCGCAGGAACTGCAGCACTTCGACGCCGTCGTACATCGGCATGTGGACGTCGAGAATCACGAGCTGGTAGTCCCCGCTCGTTCCCATCTCGAGCGCGCGATTGCCGTCGTTCGCGGTCGAGACCTGGAAACCATGCGATTCCAGAAAATAGGTGAGTAGCTCGGCGCTCGCAGGGTCGTCGTCGGCGACGAGAATGCGGTTGCGCTCGCTCACTGGGCGACCGCACGGCGGTCGCCGTCGACCGCGGCGGAGAGGAACTGCCTCACCTGGACGCCAAAGGTGCGCGTGTCGATCGGTTTGGAGATGTAGGCGGCGCATCCGGCCGCCAGAGCCAGCTCGCGGTCGCCGGTCATCGCGTGGGCCGTGAGCGCCACCACAGGGATGGCGGATGTGGCTGGGTCCGACTTGATCAGGCGCGTCAGCGTGAGCCCATCCTGGCCGGGCAGCTGGACGTCCATCAGGATCAGGTCGGGAACGCAGTCGCGCAGCACGTCGAGGGCTTCGGGTCCGGAACCGGCGATCCGCACCTCAAACCCTTCGAGCTCGAGCACCGCGCTGGCGAGCAGCTGGTTGGCCTCGTTGTCCTCGACGATCAGGACCAGGATTCGCTTGGTCATTTCTCCCCGTTGTGGTGGTCGACCAGGCGCTTGAGCAATCCGACGATGTCCGACGTCGCCACCGAGCCGCGGCTCAGGATCTGCGACACCCGACCGTTGAGCTGACGCCTGTCGGCCTCGGTCAGGTTGGCCGCGGTGAGGACCATGATCGGCGTGTCCCGCGTCCTCTCATCGGCACGCAGCGCCTCGACCACGTCGTAGCCGTTGACCTCCGGCATGATGAGGTCGAGCAGCACGAGGTCGGGCTTCGACGACTTGGCGATCTCGATCGCCTCCCGGCCGCCCGTCGCGGGCAGGACTGTGAAGCCGGCCGGCTCGAGCGCTTCGGTGAGCAGTGTCCGGTTGGCCGGCTCGTCGTCGACCACCAGCACCCGGACCTTGCGTTGGCCCGGTGCGCGATCGACGTCGAAGTGGCTGAGGCGTTCCACCAGCGCCGAGGAGTTGACGGGTTTGACGAAGTAGTCGATCGCGCCCAGCGCCATGCCAAGCTCGGGGTTGTCGACGACGCTCACGACGACGATCGGGATGCCGCTGGTGGCCTCGTCGCTCTTCAATCGCGTGATCACCTCCCAGCCGTCCAGCTCGGGCATGATGATGTCGAGCGTGATCGCGGCCGGCTTGAGCCGGCGCGCGCGCTCAAGCGCGTCATTCCCGGATCGCGCCACCTCGGTCCGGTAGCCGGCGTTCGTGAGCTGGCGCGTGAGCAGCTCCGCCGCCGCCGGGTCGTCTTCCACCACCAGCACCAGTGGCCCGGAACCGTTCCCGTTCACCGCGCCGGCCCTCGCGTGCTCGCCCGGCGGCTGCACCCGCGCGTGGAGCGGCAGCACGAGGGTGAACACGCTTCCCTTGTCGACCCGGCTCGTCACCCGCACGTCTCCGCCGTGAAGGGTGGCGAACCGCTTCGTGAGGGCAAGCCCGAGACCTGTTCCTTCGTGCTTGCGGCCTGGTCCGGGATCGACCTGGTGGAACTCCTGGAAGATCTGTTTCAGGTCCGCCTCGGCGATGCCGATCCCGGTATCGGCGACCGAGATCTCGACGGTGTCCTTCGTGCGCATGGCATCGATCGTCACGGTCCCGTCTTCGGGTGTGAACTTGATCGCGTTCGAGACGAGATTCAGCAGCATCTGCTTCAGCTTGCCGCCGTCGGCCAGCACCTCGCCGGCACCATCGACCTTGGCCAGCAACGTGATGTTTTTCTTCGCCACCAGGGGTTCGACCGTCTTGCTGACCTGGTCGACCGTTTCTGCGACCGAGACCAGGCTGAGCCGCAGCTCCATCTGCCCGGCTTCGACCTTGGAGAGGTCGAGGATATCGTTGATCAGTCCGAGCAGGTGCTTGCCGCTGGTGAGGATCTGGCTCAGAAATCGCTTCCGCGTCGCGTCGTCGAACTGGCCCTCGCGCGCGTCCGTGAGGAGCTCGGAGAATCCGATGATCGCGTTCAGCGGGGTGCGGAGCTCATGGCTCATGTTGGCGAGGAACACGCTCTTGTGCCGGTTCGCCTCCTGCAGGGCGACGTTCCGCTGCTCGAGCTGGGCCATCAGGTGACGGCGGTCGAGGGCGGTCACGAACGCGCTCATCAGCTGCTGCGTACGGTTCATCTCGTCGCCGCCGAAGCCGGGCGTAAACGGACCGGCAACGACGACGAGCGTGCCCGAACCGGAGAGGCCTGCCACTGGCAGCGCGATCACGCTGGTCTCCTCGCCTGACAGGGTGATGCGGCTCACGCCGCGATCCAGTCGCGACACGCGGGCGGCGAGCTCGTCGATCTGCCGTGCGTCCAGCCCTCGGAACGCCGTGGGTTTGCGGTTGGCATCGAACTGAACCGCCGCGGCGCCGCCGACCAGGCGCGTCGCCCACTCGAGAGCGCGCGCCGCCAGTGCGTCGCGGTCCTCGTTCATCAGGAGCTCCTCCATGAAGGCGCGCAAGCCTTCTTCCTCTGGTGCGCGCCACTGCCGCCTCAGCCACGTCGGGGGCGCGAAGCTCGCGTACAGGAGGGGCACGATCGCGAGCACCACGACCTCGAACAGGACCTGGACCACGGGTTGCTTGACCAGCAATCCGATCGAGATCGCGAAGAGAAGGACGGCGACCAGCCCGCCGAAACCGAGGCTCAGGGAACGCAGCCTCCAGGCCTGCACCGCCGGCAGGTCCCGCGCGACCAACCAGAAGCGAACGATCGGCTCGCCGACGCACGCGCACCAGATCAGGACCCAGACGACCGCGACGATCGTGAGGATGGATCTGCTCGCGGACACCGCCTGCGCGACGGTGAGAATGACGCTGGCAGCCGCCAACGATGCGATCGCGACGGCATGCCAGCGCCGAGGGAGGGGGATGAGACTGTCTCGATAGAGCAGCAGCGCGTAACCAGATCCCGCGAAGCCGAGCAGGTTGATCTGGCCGAGCAGGGGAATCGTGAAGGGGAGATGGGCCTGCAGCCGGCCGAGGCCGGAAACGGCCGCCAGGAGGATGATGGCCAGGGCGAGGAAGCCCATCGAGCGGTCCCGGCGCCGGAGCCAGCTGATCGCGACCAGCACCCCGAGCGCGACAAACGCGACCGCGACCGCGTCCTGCAGAACTCGAACCAGGTCGTTCATGCAATCACCTCAGGCCGCGCCCAGTGCCTTGAGCAAAGGCACGTCTTTGACGAAGAGATCGACGACTTCTGGGTCCCACTGGCGTCCCGCACCCGCGGTCAGGATCGCCAGCGCTTCGTCGACCGGCTTGCGCTGCCGGTACGGACGGTCGTTGACCAGCGCGTCGAATGCGTCGCAGACAGAGACGATCCGGGCGAGCCGCGGAATTCCGGCGCCCGACAGCCGGTCCGGGTAGCCGCTGCCGTCGAAATGCTCGTGGTGGTTGCGGATGATAGGCAGAAGACCTGCGCCCGAGCGCAGCGGCGCGACGATGTTCTCGCCGATGATCGGGTGCAGGTGCATCGACATGAGCTCTTCGGCATCGAGCGGTCCAGGCTTGAGCAGGATCGCGTCCGGCACGCCGATCTTGCCGATGTCGTGGATGAGCCCGCCTCGATACAGCGCGTCGAGGTCGGAGGCAGGGAGTCCCATCCGCGAACCGATCCGTCGTGCCGACTCGGCGACCCGGTGCGTGTGCGCCTCGGTGTATGGGTCTTTCGCCTCGACCGCGGCCGCAAGCGCAAAGATCACGTGCTCGGCGCTGTCCAGCGAGTCGTAGGTGCCCTTCAGCCGCAGAGCTGAGCGGACTCGCGCCACCAGCTCGACGCGGTCGACCGGCTTGGTCATGTAGTCGTCCGCCCCTGCCTCGAGCGCGCGCACCCGGTCCGCGACGCGGTCGAGTGAGGTGATCATCACGACCGGGATCAGCCTGGAGTTTGAGTTCGCCTTGATCCGCCGGCAGACTTCGTAGCCGTCCATACCGGGCATCTGCACGTCGAGCAGGACCAGGTCCGGGGGAGACGCGCTGATCACCTTGAGGGCGCTCACTCCATCCTCAGCCGTACGGACCCGACATTCCACCCCGGCAAGGCACGCCTCGATCAGCTCGCGGTTGGCGGCGCCGTCGTCGACGACGAGCACGACCGGTGTTCGGTCGGGCTGGATCAGCCGGCGCGTGACCGGAACGTTTCCGATCGCCTCGTCACTCTTCCCGTTGGGCCATGCCGCGGGCTTGAGTGCGGCGACGAAAGCGGCGGCGGTCTGGAAGCGGTCCTCCGGGCGCTTGGCCAGCGCCCTGCGCAGGACCTCCTCGATGTGCGCGGACAGCTCGCCCCGCAGCTCGCGAGTCGACGGCATCGGTTTGGTCACGTGCGAGAGGAGGACCGCGGCCGGCGTGTCAGCACCGAACGGCACGCGCCCGGTCAGCATCTCGTACGCCACGATCGCGAACGAGTAGAGGTCGGAGGCCGGACCGATGGGTTCGTCGGCCGCCTGCTCGGGCGACATGTACTCGGGGGTCCCCATCACGGTTCCGGAGCTGGTCAGCCTGCGCAGCGAGCCCGCCATCCTGGCCAGCCCGAAGTCCGCCAGGACCGGTGTGCCGTCCTTGTGGAGAAGGATGTTCGACGGCTTGATGTCTCGGTGCAGGATGCCATGCGCATGCGCGTGGTCCAGCGCGCCGGCCAGCTGATCGAGCATGAGGATGACCTCGCGAAGCTCCATCGGGCTCCCGACGCGGTCCTGCAGGGTGCCGCCCTCGACCAGCTCGAGGACGAGGTATGCCAGGCCCTCCTCGTACCCGAAGTCGAAGACCTCCAGGATGTTGGGGTGCTTCAGGCGGGCCACCGAGCGTGCCTCCTGCTGGAAGCGCTCGCGGTAACCGGGGTCGTCCGCGAAGAAGTCCGGCAGGACCTTGATCGCGACGTAGCGGTCGAGGCCGGGGTGATAGGCGCGGTGCACGCTGGCCATCCCGCCGCGCCCGATCCGCTCGATGACACGGTACGGGCCCAGCGTCATGCCGTCGCGGACGTTCATGCCACCACCCCCAGCAAAACGAGAGCAGCCACGGCAGGTGGAAGGACCATCAACCCGAGCGTCATCGCCAGCACGACCAGGCTCAACGCCGGCCGGCGGTCGACTGCCTCAGCTAATGCTGCTGATTCCGACATGCGCACCCACCAGCCAGGTCAAACCCACTTCTCCCTTGGGCTCAGGTTAAGAAGTGATTAGTTAGCGCCTCACGTCCCGAAGGGCCAATTTCCTACCCACATGGGTAATTCTGTTAATCCAGACGATTAAAGCCAGGACTCCTTGGCGGCGCGGTGCGCAAGGTCGGTGCGATTCGTGGTACCGGTCTTCTGCAGCATCTGCCGGACGTGGAACTTGATCGTGTTCTGGCTGAGGTGGACCTGGGCGGCGATCTCACGGTTGGTGAGGCCTTCCACGATCAGGCGGAGGATCTGGATCTCGAGCCGGCTGAGCGCAAGCGGCGGCGCGGGCGCGCGCCGGGGAAGCTCGGCGAACTGGGCCTTGCGCAGCCGGTCCTGCATTGCCGCGTTGTCGATGGCGATCGCCGCCACGCTGCCCAGGGCGTCGAGGAATGCGACCCATTCCTGGTCGGGTGTCAGTGGCGTCCGGTGGTAGACCTCGAGCGCCCCCAGCAGCTTGCCTCGCGTGATCAGGGGCACCGCTCCGTACGCCTTGAAGCCTTCGCGGGCGAAAAGAGACCGGCGGCGAAACTGAGAGAAAGCGCTCAAGGCGGTCACCGTCTCGATCCGGCGCCCCGCCACAGCCCGTCCCGGCAGCCCTTCATCGACCGGCATTCGGTAGTCGGGCACGGCGGTGGCCAGGAATCCCGTGCTCGCGGCCAGAGCGAGCATGTTGTCCGGCTCCTCGAGCAGCAGGATGTCGGCCGCGTCCACCTTCAGCTGCGCCGTGACCTGGTCGAGGATCACCTTGAGCGTCAGCCGGAGGTCGGGGCTTGCGCTCAGGGCCAGGCTCAGGCTCTGCAGCGAACCGAGCCGCTCGAGACGCATGACGGCGTCCTCGTACAGCTGGGCGTTCTCGACCGCCAGGGCGGTGCGGTCCGCGATCGCCTGCATCCAGAGCACGTCCTTCTCGGTGAGCGGATTCGAGCTGCGGTGCTCACCTAGCGACAGGACCCCTACGATCGCGCCGCGCGCCCTCATCGGAACCATCAGCAAGCCGATCGAATGCAGTTCGACTGGGAAAGGATGGCTCGCGACGTAGGCTGCCACCGTCGGACTGCTCATCCGCATCAGCTCCTCCATCGAGACTTGTGGCAGGAGAAGTGGCTTGCCGGACTCGATGACCTGCTGCGTGAGGCCCGTGGTCGGCAGCTCCCCTGGTCGCTCGATAGCCGCCATGCCCAGCTCGAAGTACTCGACCATCTCGGGGGTGGTTGCGTCCGCCACCTCCAGGATCGAGGTGCTCGGATCCTTGTTCAGCAGCGCGGCCACCCACGTCCCAGGCCGCAGCTTGCTCAACGAGTTGGTGACGGCTTTGAGGATCGCGCGGGTTTCCATACGGGCATCGGCGAGCTCGGCGAGGACCTCGCTCACGATGTGGTCTCCGGCGCTGCGGCTGGTCAGCCGGCTGCGAGCGAACAGGTGGCTGACGTCTGTCATGCCCGCCACCACTCGGGCCACCTCGCCCGAAGGCGCGAGGTCCGCGACTGCGTCGACCTGGATCCAGACGTCGGTGCCGTCGGGCCGCGTCGCCCTGGCCAGCACACCGTGCACGGACTGGCGGCTTTTGAGTGCCACCGTGACGGGGTGCACCGACATCGGTCCCTCGGGAGCCTCGAGGACCAACCAGTCCGCATCTTGCGCGTACGAACCGAGGAGGCTCTCGCGCTGTATCCCGAGCAGGGAAGTGGCGGCATCGTTGGCCTCGACCACCTGACCCCGGGAGTCGTAGACGACGAGCGCGGCAGGGAGTTCGTTCCAGTTCGGGCTCACAGCCACGGCAACCAAATTATCGACAGCCCGGCCTCCACTTTGTTAATTAAGTCGTAAGGAAGGTTCGCTTTAGACTCCGCCCGATGGTCTCGGTCCGCGCTCGGCCTGACGCAGAGGTCTGGCTTTGCGAAGTCGACGTCGATGACGACGGATCAAAGACACACCACGTCGTGACCGTGACCCAGGAGGATCTGGAACGATGGGGCACAGGAGTTGATCGCGAGGCTGTCGAGGACCTGGTCAAGCGGAGCTTCG
Source organism: Chloroflexota bacterium (assembly GCA_005880755.1). GTDB lineage: Bacteria > Chloroflexota > Dormibacteria > Dormibacterales > Dormibacteraceae > 40CM-4-65-16. The sequence continues at coordinate 163 of VBGV01000240.1, read as the reverse complement.
ACTTCCTCCTCGAGCGCGAGCCGGCCACCTCCATCCTTCGCACGTTCGACCTGTCAGTGATCCGCCACTACTTTCCTGAGTACGACCAGCGGTTTGGCCGGTGAGTCGCATCGGCCCTCTACCTTATATATGTGGGACATGGGGGCGAGTTTTCCGGCTGGAA
>VBGV01000239.1 GCA_005880755.1 Chloroflexota bacterium | reverse complement strand
CGCGAAAGGCAGACGGGTCGCGCGGCATCGGAAACGACTGCAGCGGATGGAACGATCCCCGCGGGTTGCCCTCGAGGGGGCTCAGCGCGTCGAGGCCGAGCGCACCGCTCACGTGCACGATGCCGAGCGCCGCCGGCGGCTTCATTTGCGCGATGCGAGTCGCCATCTCGCTCACCGCGCCGTCGGGGACGGCCAGGAACAGCAGGCCTCGGCGCGGCAGGCGGAAACCAGTTCGCGCGGGCACCAGACGCGCCTGCAGGGCGCGGGCAAGGCTGCGACCTAGATTGCCGCGGCCAGCGACTGTTAGCTGCGCTGGCGTTGTAGCCTTGGATTCCGCCCCGCTGACGCCAGCGGAGCCGAATCCCACTGCTCGAAACACGCCGCTGGATACAACGAGGCGAAATTCGTAGGACTTACGAGCTCGCGGCCGCCGCCGGCCGCACCGGCTCCTCGCGGGCGAGGATCTCGTCGAGCTCCTTGCCGTCGATCGTCTCGACGACCTTGAGCCGTTCGACCACCGCGTCCATCTTCGTCCGCGACTTGCTCAGCACGCCCTTGGCGGTCTGGTAGCCGTGGTCGACGATGCTGCGGATCTCCTCGTCGATGATGGCGGCGACCTCTTCCGAGTAAGTGCGTTGTTCGCCCAGGTCGCGGCCGAGGAACACGAGCTCTTCGCGATGGCCCATCTGGACGGTGCCGAGCTTTTCCGACATGCCCCACTGCGTGACCATGCGGCGGGCGATCTGGGTCGCCTTCTGGATGTCGTTCTCGGCGCCGGACGTGATGTCGCCGAAGACGATCTCCTCCGCGACGCGTCCGCCCATGATGCCCGCGATCTGGTCCATCAGCTCGTCGCGCGAGACGAGGTACTTGTCCTCTTCGGGCAGGCTCAGCGTCCAGCCGAGCGCCATGCCGCGGGAGATGATCGAGATCTTGTGCACCGGGTCGGTGTGCGGCAGCGCTTTCATGACGAGGGCGTGGCCTGTCTCGTGGTACGCGATGACTTCCTTTTCCTTGTCGGAGATGCGGCGGCTCTTGCGCTCCGGACCGGCGATGACGCGCGCGATCGCCTCCTCGAGCTCGTCCATGCCGATCACCTTCTTGTTGGCGCGCGCGGCGAGGATGGCGGCCTCGTTGATCAGGTTCGCCAGGTCGGCGCCGCTGAAGCCTGGCGTCTGGCGCGCGAGCACGTCGAGGTCGACCGTCGAGTCGAGCGGCTTGTTGCGGGCGTGGACGTCGAGGATCGAGCGCCGGCCCTTGATGTCGGGGCGGTCGAGCGTGACGTGGCGGTCGAACCGACCCGGGCGCAGGAGCGCGGGGTCGAGCACGTCCGGCCGGTTGGTGGCGGCGATGACGATGACGTGCGTGTTGGTGTCGAAGCCGTCCATCTCGACCAGCAGCTGGTTGAGGGTCTGCTCGCGCTCGTCGTGACCACCGCCCAGCCCGGCGCCACGCTGGCGGCCGACGGCGTCGATCTCGTCCACGAACACGATGCAAGGAGAGTTCTTCTTGGCCTGGTCGAAGAGGTCGCGGACGCGGCTTGCGCCGACACCGACGAACATCTCGACGAACTCCGAGCCTGAGATCGAGAAGAACGGGACGCCGGCCTCGCCGGCGACGGCCTTGCTGAGCAGTGTCTTGCCGGTGCCCGGAGGACCCACGAGCAGCACGCCCTTGGGAATGCGGGCACCGAGCGCGACGAACTTCTCGGGGTACTTGAGGAACTCGACGATCTCACTGAGCTCCTGCTTCGCCTCGTCTACCCCCGCGACGTCCGCAAATGTGATCGCAGGCTTGTCGCCTGCGATCAACCGCGCGCGAGACCGCCCGAAGGAGATGGCCTGGTTGTTGCCGCTCTGGGTCTGCCGCAGCACCCACCACATGAAGGCGGCGATCAGGATCACGAGGATGATGTTGGGCAGCAGCACGCTGATCAGGTAGCTGCCCGTCTGGCTCTTCTCGAACTTGACCGTCACGGTCCCGCCGCCGGGCGCCTGGTACGAACGCAGGTCGTCCATGTACTTGCACTCGCCGGAGCAGTCGGGTAGGACGACGTTGTGCTTGCGTCCCTGCGCGTCGACGACCACGCCGTCGGTGCCGCTGATGTCGACCGACTTGACCTGGCCTTCCGCGGCCTGGGTCATCATCGTGGAGAAATCCCAATCGCCCTGGTTCTGGCTGTTCTGGATCGAGGTCCATGTGAACCAGAAAATCAGACCAAGGACGACGACCAGTGCAAAGTAAAAGAGGCTGGAGCGTGGGAAGCGACTCAACATCAGATCTCCTCGAGGGCTTTTGGCGTTTCTAGCCTAACAATTCTTGGCGCTGAAGCAACCGGCATAGGCGTGATCGCGACGTGAATGCCGCCCTCGCCGGGACCGCTCACAAGGTCGGAATCGACCGCGATCCCCGGGATCCAAGCGAGCCGGTCGCCCGCGAACACGAGCGGCCATCCGTCGCGCTCCTCGCGAGGCACGCGCGCGTCGACGAAGATGTCCTGCACCTTGCGGGTGCCGCGGCCCCCCAGTGGGCGCATGCGCAACCCGGGGCGCCGGAAGCCGATGTGGAGCCGCAGCCCGGGGCGAAGATGCGCTGCCTGGCGGTCGCCGCACGCCTCTCCCTCGCAGCTCCGGACCTCGAGCCGAGCGGCTTCGGGCGCGGGACGGCGCGACGGCACTACCTGCATGAGGCCCCCCACAATACGGAAACGCAAGCCGCCGGGAAGATCGACGCCTCGGCCTCCGCGGCCGGGTCCGGCAAGGCTCAACATCGCGTCGAGGTGTGCTCGGGACAGCCCGGGCTGGGCGCCGCCGGCCGCCGTGTAGAGCAGCTTGAGGGCTTCCGCGGCCGCAGGCTGCGGAATGGTGCGCAAACGATCTGGGGTGATGGGGCCCGACGCCGCCTGCTCAACAACTTCTTGCCACCGCGCCGCCGCCCGGGCGGCCGCATGGATTCGCCTGCCGATGCCGGGGCGATCCCGCTCTAGTTCCGGGAGGATCTGTGTTCGCACCCGCACGCGAGCAAAGCGAGGCTCAGTGTTCGCCGGGTCTTCGTAAGCGGCGATGCCACGCCGCTCGAGGAACTCGCGCACCTCGGTCTTCCAAACGTCGAGCAACGGTCGCACGTAATGTCCGCGCCGGACAGGCATGCCGCGCATGCCGGCGAGCCCGCAGCCCCGCAACATATGAAGGACGACTCCCTCGACCTGGTCGTCGGCGGTGTGCGCAAGCGCCACGACACCGGCATCAGCCTGGACGCGGGCGCGGTCGAGAAACGAGTAGCGAAGGATTCGGGCCGCTGCTTGGAGCGAACCTTTCGGCACTGGCTCGGTGCGGCGCTCCATGATCAGGCGCACCCCCAGACTTGTGCACACCGCGGCCACCTGGCGCGCGACTTCGTCTGACCCCTCCCGAAGCGCGTGGTCGTAGTGCGCGGCCGTGAGGTCGTGCCCCGCTTCGTGCAGCGCGACCAGCAGCGCGGTCGAGTCGGGGCCGCCAGAGACCGCGACGAGGATTCGCTCGGAGGAGACCTCAGCCATGGTGGTGCCGGGTGGACTCGAACCACCGACAACGCGATTATGAGTCGCGCGCTCTACCACCTGAGCTACGGCACCGCCGTTTCGAGAGCTTAGCGGGCGGCCTGGATTCGCGCCTTCAGCTTGCGCTTCTTCTTCCGGTGCTTGTCGATGGCGACGCGCTTTCTCTTGTTCATTCCTTCCGGCACGCAACGAATGGCGGGGCTCAGGGTCAGAGTGGTTGCGGAGGTCGGATTCGAACCGACGACCTTCGGGTTATGAGCCCGACGAGCTGCCGCTGCTCCACTCCGCGGTTCCGATTATACCCGGGCCTTTTCCCTCTCCCCTTCCAGGGGAGAGGGCTAGGGTGAGGGGCGAGGAGAAGCAGTCGGTGAGGGGCGAGCAGATGCAGTCGGCGACGGACTTGCGGGCGTGGTGACCAGGTAGGTCTTCTCGTTCGGCTTCGCGTATCCGTTCAGCCGCGCCTCTTCCTCATCGGCCGTCCCGTTGGTCAGCCCCTGCACGTCTTTGTGATAGCCGGTGTTCTCTCTCGCGATCTCGGCGTTCTGCCGGCGCAGGTCGGACACCTGCCGGCTCAGGTTATGGACCACGTACGCCTCCTGGGCGAAGGCGATGCCGGCCCACACCAGCGCGGCGCCGCCGGCGAGGACGACGACCGCCTTGCGCACACCGAAGGAGTTGGTGCGCACGCTGCCCGCGACGCTCAAAGCTTTGCTGTGTCTCATGCTGCGTTGATTTCTATGACGTGTTGTCGGGGGAGCCGACTATATCAAACGGTTACCTGGATTCCTCCCAGCGGCGAAGCTTCTCTTCTTCACCCAGGTCGCTCAAGTTCTTTCCCTCGCGGCGCACCGATGCCTCCGTGGTCGCGAAGCGTCGCCGAAATCTCTGGCCCGAGACTCGCAGCGCGTCCTCCGGATTGATCTTCAACGAGCGGGCCAGAGAAACGATCGCGAACAGCAGGTCACCCATCTCCTCGAACGCCCGGTCGCGATCGCCGGACTCCGCCAGCTCGCGCGCCTCTTCGGCCACGGACTCCGCGGCGGCGGCGGGCGACGCGAAATCAAACCCGACCCGGGCGGCTCGCTTCTGCAGGCCCAGGGTCCACGCCAGCGCGGGCAAGCTGGAGGGCACGCGGTCCACGACCGACTCGTCGCCGCCGGCCTTGCGCGCCTCGTGCATCTTCTGGTGCTCCCAGTTGCGCAGCACCTCGTCTGCGTTAGCGACCGACACGTCGCCGAAGACATGCGGGTGTCGTTTGACCATCTTGGCCGCCACCGCCTCCGAGACCTGCTTCGCATCGAAGCGTCCTTCCTCGGCTGCGATCTCGGCGTGCATGGCGACCTGGAGCAGAAGGTCGCCCAGCTCTTCCATCATCTTCGCGTCGTCGCCCGAGTCAATGGCCTCGAGCAGCTCGTAGGTCTCCTCCAGCAAATAGGGGCGCAGCGACTCATGCGTCTGCTCGCGGTCCCACGGGCAGCCGCCTGGTGCGCGCAAGCGGTGCACGACTTCGAAGATGGCTTCGACGCCGTCCGAGTACGGCTTTTCCATTAGAGTGTCACGCCCCCGACGCTCCTCGCATCTTCGCGGCCTAGGCAGCCGGGCGCCTGCGGCGCTGAAGCCTGCGTCAAGGGGCCCGGCGCGGCGTCGTCACGCATCTACCGATGCGCTCCTAGCCGCGCCACCCTTTCCTTGGCTCCGGCCGCCGATGCCGCGAATCTGCGTCGGACCGCGAGGTCGTGACACTCCTCGCCTGATTCTGAAGCGTTCATTGGCCCGACGCGACCGGAGCGGCACGACCTGATTCGTAGAGCTGCGCCATGTCGTCCAGCAGGCTCAACAGGTCGTCCTGCCAGCCTTCTCCTTTCCTTCTCATCTTGATGCGATTGGGACCGACCACGATACGACCCGCCATCCGTCGGGACAGCTCCTCGATGTCGAGGAATCGCTGCGGGTCGACGCGGATGACGATGTCGTGGCCCTCGGCGATCACCGCGCGCAGACCCATGCGCTGGCCGCGCAGCTTCACACGCAGGGAGTAAGCGAGGTTGTCCAGCTGCGACGGCGCGGGGCCGTAGCGATCCTTCAGCGAGCGCAGCATGGAGTCGAGGTCGTCCTCGTCGTCCGCATTGGCCAGCTGCCGGTAGGCGCCGAGGCGGAGCTTCTCGTCGCGGATGTACGAGCGAGGGATGAAGTGGTCGAGCGGCAGGTCCAGGTTCATCTCCTCGGTGGACAGGACGTCACCCACGACTGTCTCCTCGGCACCGCTGCGCAGCTTGTTCACGGCGCTCTGCAGCATCTGCAGGTACATCTCGAAGCCGACCGCGGCGATGGCGCCGTGCTGCTCTGTTCCAAGCAGGTTGCCCGCGCCGCGGATCTCCAGGTCGCGCAGCGCGATCTTGAATCCCTGGCCGAGCTCGTGCAGCCCTGAGATGACATCGAGTCGCTTGTCCGCCTGCTCCGTCAAGGACCGTCGCGGGTCATAGAGGAAGTACGCGTACGCGCGACGTCCCGAGCGGCCCACTCGCCCGCGCAGCTGATACAGCTGTGCGAGGCCGAACCGGTCGGAGCGCTCGACGATGATCGTGTTGACGTTCGGGATGTCGAGGCCGGACTCGATGATCGTCGTGCAGACGAGCACGTCGTGCTTGCCGGACTCGAACTCCACCATCACTGTTGCAAGCTGGTCCTCCGACATCTGACCGTGACCGATCGCGATGCGTGCCTCGGGCATGAGCTCGTGCACGCGCTCGGCCGCCTTCTGGATCGTGCGCACGCGGTTGTGGACGAAATAGACCTGGCCGCCTCGATGCAGCTCGCGGCTGATCGCCTCATGGATCAGCTCGTCGTCGTCGGCGGTGACGTACGTCTTGATCGGCTGGCGCTCTTCAGGTGGCGTCTGGATCACGCTCATGTCGCGGATCCCGCCCACGGCCATGTGCAGCGTGCGCGGAATCGGCGTGGCCGACAGCGAAAGCACGTCGAGCTGCGTGCGCAGCTTCTTGAGCCGCTCCTTCTGCATCACGCCGAAGCGGTGCTCCTCGTCGACCACGAGCAGGCCGAGCCGCTTGAACCGCACGTCGCGCTGGAGGAGGCGATGCGTGCCGACCACGATGTCGACGTGACCGGTCTTCAGTCCCTCGACAGTGCGTGCCTGCGTCTCGTCATCGACGAACCGCGAGAGCATCTCCACCACGACCGGGAAATTCTTCAAGCGCTCGCGAAAAACATGGAAGTGCTGCTGCGCGAGCACGGTGGTGGGCGCGAGCAGCGCGACTTGCTTGCCGCTCATGGCCGCCTTGAAGGCGGCGCGCAGCGCGAGCTCGGTCTTGCCAAACCCGACGTCCCCGCACAGCAGTCTGTCCATCGGCCGGTCCGACTCCATGTCCGCCTTGATCTCGGCGAGCGCGGCGACCTGGTCCGGCGTCTCTTCATAAGGAAAGGACGACTCGAGCTCCTGCTGCCATGCGGTGTCCGGCGCGAAGGCGACGCCGGGCCGCGCCTCGCGCATGGAGTAGATCTTCAGCAGGTCCTCGGCCACGTCCTGGACCACCTTGCGCGCGCGTCCGCGCGCGCGCGTCCAGTCGGAGGTGCCGAGGCGGTGAAGCGTCGGAGCACCCTCGCCGCCCAGGTACTTCTGCACGCGGTCGAGGTTTTCGACGGGCACGAAGAGGCGATCGCCTTCTGCGTACTCGAGCTCGAGGTACTCGCGATGCGCGCCATCCGACTCGATCAGGCGCATGCCCTTGAAGCGCGCGATGCCGTGGTCGACGTGGACGACCAGCTCGTCGGGCGCGAAGTCCAGGGTGAACTCGCGTGTCATGTCCTCGGCGCGGGTGCGCGCGCGTCCACCGCGCGACGGGCGCCGAACGCGGCCGAAGAGCTCGGCGTCCGTGACCAGCTGAAAACCGATCGCCGGCTGAGAGCAACCGGCCGCCGGGTCGAGCGCCGCGCGCAGGAGGTCTGGCGTCAGCTCGAGGTCGAGGTCGAGGTCGACCTCCGTCAGCGCGCTCTTCACGCCCGCCTCATCCAGCAGCGCGCGCAGCCGCTCGTCCTGCTCGGTCGCGAACACGATCGCCGCCGAGTCGCTCTTCGCGGCCAGCCCGGCCAGAGCGCGCGGCTGGCCGACCAGCGGTTCGCCCGCAAACCAGCCGAGGTCGATCGCGTCGCCCGATCCTTCCGCCGCCGTGATCGTCAGCCGCGTCCTGTCGCCCAGGTCGTCGAGCCGGGTGACAGTGGGCAGGGTGAACAGGCGCGGCAGCTCCCCGCCACCCGCCTCGGCGGCCGCGAGCATCGCCGTCTCGTCCAGCAGCGTGCGCGCATCGACCAGCTGCCGGCTGGGCTCGAAATCCAGCACGACCGTCCCCGAGGGAAGGTGGTCGATGAGCGACGGCCGCGATGGGTCCAGGTACGCGGAGTAGAACTCGACCCCGGCGAAGGCGGCGCCCGCGCCCAGTCGCGCCAGCTCGTCCTCCCACTCCGAGCGCACGTCGCCGCGAAGGTTGTCGAGCGAGACCGACTCCCGCAGCCGATCGACGGCGGCCGAGCCGCGCTCCGCACCGATCAGCAGCTCGCGTCCCGTGCGGATGACGGCCTCAGGGATCGGCATCACGGAGCGCTGGTTCTCGGGGTCGAACAAGCGCAGTGTTTCGACGGTCTCGCCCGACCACTCGGCGCGCACCGGCGCGTCGGCCGCCGACGGAAACACGTCGAGGATTCCCCCACGCAGCGAGAACTGTCCGCGCTCCTCGACCAGCGGCTCGCGTGTGTAGCCCAGCTCGACCAGCCTGGCGGCCACGGTCACCGGGTCCGGCCCTTGCCCGGGGTGCAGCACGAGCGTGCTTTCCACCAGGTCGCGCGGGCTGATCGTCTGCCGCGTGATCGCGCGACGGGAGGAGACCACCACCACCGGCTCTCTGCCGGCCAGCGCGGTCAGGGCTTCGAGGCGGCGGTTCACCGCCTCATCAAAGGCCGGCGGGCGGTCGAGGAAGGAGACGGCGACCTCGGCGAAAACATAGGTCGGTGGGATCCCCGCGAGCCACAGCCTCAGCTCATCCGCGAAGCGGTCGGGCCCCGAAACCAGGATGAGGACGGCTCGGTCGCGGTCCACCATAGCCCGAGCGACTGACCCTCCGACGATGGGCCACGCCGGGCGCGGCAGCCGCGCCGCCTCGATTTCCCCCGCACCGTGAGCGATCCAGTCGCCGATCTTCGGGGCAGCGCCGATGGCGCCTTCCCAGAGTTTCACGGGATCTCCTCGCAGCCCAGCGCGCCCGCCCGGTTGTAGCGGTCCATCGCGCGCTCCACGCCGGCCTCGACCGCGAGCTCCAATGCGTCCGCCACGCCGCTGACGATTTTCGGCACCCTCTCCGCCTCGGCTTTCGTGAAGCGGCCGAGCACGTAGTGGCGGCCCGCAGGCGAACCCTTGCGCGCGGGCTTGCCGATGCCGACCCGAAACCGCACGAAGTCGTCGGTGCCGAGCGAGGTGATGATCGAGAGCACGCCGTTGTGCCCCGCCCCTGAACCACCGCGCCTGATGCGCATCCTGCAGAGTGGAAGGTCGAGCTCGTCGTACACGACCCAGGTCTGCTCAGGCGTCAGGCCGGTGTCCTTGAGCGCCTTGGCGACCGCCTGGCCGGAGAGGTTCATGTAGGTCTGGGGCATGACGAGCCACACCCCCCGGGCCTCCGACCGGCCGACGAGGGACTGCCAGCGCTTCTTCTCCATCGAAATGCCGAGACGGCGCGCCAGCTCGCGCACGCAGGCGAAACCCATGTTGTGGCGGCTGTCGGCGGACTCGGACTCGGGGTTGCCGAGCCCGACGATCAGTCGCTCTTGGTGATCCTTCTTCTCTTGCATGCAGACACAGCAAGGCCCGCGGCGAGCGCCGCAGACCTGCAGGCTTCGAGTTTAAAGGCGATTCGGAGCGAGCTTGATCCCTGAGCGCTCCAGGGCCGCGACCGTCAAGCGGTTCATCTCCCTGCGCTCCGCCGCCTTCGCGTGATCCCACCCCAGCAGGTGGAGGAGGCCGTGGACCGCCAGCAGCGCAAGCTCGGACTTCTCGTCGTGTCCATGTTCCGCGGCCTGCCTGGTCACCGCGGGCCACGAGATGGCGATGTCGCCGACGTGGCTGCCCGTGCCCGTGAAGGAGAGCACGTCGGTCGCGTGCGCATCCCCCGCGTAGGTG
>VBGV01000335.1 GCA_005880755.1 Chloroflexota bacterium | reverse complement strand
CCAGCACCCAGTCCGGAGTGCCCATCGAATCAGGTCGTGGGATCGGCGCCTCCGGAGGACCGGCCTCCGACACGAGCGGGTGAGTGCTCACCTCGGCGTAGTCGTGCGTGCCGTGGTATCCGCCTTCCATGCGCGCGATCTTCGGCCGGCCCGTGAACCCGCGTGCGAGCCGCATCGCGAACATCGTGGCCTCGGTCCCGGAGTTGCAGAACCGCACCGCGTCGAGGCTCGGCACGCGCTCGCACAGCAGTGTCGCGAGCTCGACCTCGATCGGGTTGGCCGCGGCGAAGCCGGTCCCGCGCGCCGCCTGCCGGCGGATCGCCTCGACAACTTTCGGATGCGCGTGGCCGAGGATCATCGCGGTGTAGTTGCCGAGAAAATCGATGCGTTCGGTGCCGTCCGCGTCCCAGACGCGGCATCCTTCGCCACGGTCGATGTAGAGGGGATAAGGGTCGAAGTACGTGGTCGTGCGCGTCGTCCCGCCAGGCATGACCGCGACCGCCCTCTCGTGGATCGCGCGCGAGGCAGGCGTGTTCTGGCGATACGCGACCTCCGGGTCGTCAGTCACGTGATGCGACCCCCGTGCCACGCATGTCGACCGGGATGCGCCGCGTCGCCGATTCGACGGCCGCGGCCATGAACGCCACGGTGCCGAGGTTGTCGCGACCCGAGCACTCGGGTTCGCGTCCTTCGCGGATCGCCAGGGCAAACTCGGTCAGCGTGCCCCAGCGGTCGACGCGCATGTCCGGCATGCGAACGGATTTTGCTCGTCCATTCAGCGGCCGCACCACGACCTTGTCGTTGAGCGCGCCGTTGTCATCCCGGGCCGTCCAGGTGATCTCGCCACGCTCGAACTCCATGCGCCAGTCGCCGGCCCACGGGGTGATCGGAGTTGCGCTGACCCAACTGCCCCGGTAGCTGACGACGATGTCGCCAAAGTCGATCGAGGCGACCGCGGCCGCCGGCCCCGCGAATGGGCTCCACCTCGGATTCCAGGACTCGCAGTAGATCCGGTCGGGCTCGCGCTTGAGGAGCATCCGCAGCAGGTCGAAGTGGTGGATCGACATGTCGACGAGCAGCGGCTGCTCGTCGGTGTGATGACGTGCCCGGCCGTTGGCGCGGCCGGCCGAGTAGCGGCGAAAGTCGATCGACACCGCGGACAGATCGCCGAGCGGCGCCTCTTCGAGCAGTCGAGCGACTGTGCGCACGGCGGGGAAGAAGCGGTAGTTCTGGCTGACCATCAACACCACGCCTTTTGCCGCTGCGGCCCTCACCAGCCCTTCGGCCGTCGCGACGTCGGCGGCGAATGGCTTCTCGACGAGGACGTGAAGACCGGCATCGACCGCAGTCTGGGTCAGGGGCGCATGACCGGCCAGGGTCGTGGTGATGAGCACAGCCTCGGGACCGGTCGCCGCGACCGCCTCCTGCAGCGACGCGTAGCAGAGACCGGTGGCGCCGAGAATCTCTTCACGAAGCAAGGCCAGCGACTGCGGGTCGGAGTCGACGTAGCCCACGACCTCGACTTCGGGAACCTCGGGAACCACTCGCCATGCCCAATCGCGTCCCCAGCCGCCCAACCCGACCTGCAGCAACCGAATCGGCCTCACGGTTTCGGCAAGAATAAGACAGGTCGTGAAGCCAATCACCGAGATCGGCGCTGCGGTCGTCGGCACCGGGTTCATCGGGGTCGTCCACGTCGAAGCGCTGAGGCGTCTGGGGGTCCAGGTCCACGGTGTCGTTGGTTCGAGCCGCGAGCGTGCGGCGTCGAGGGCGCGGGACGCCGGTCTACCGCCGGCCTATGAGAGCTTCCAGGCGATGCTCGACGACCCTCGCGTCGACGTCGTGCACATCACGTCGCCCAACCATCTGCACCACGAACACGCAACGGCCGCGCTGGGGGCCGGCAAGCACGTCGTGTGCGAGAAGCCGCTCGCGATGACCTCGGCGCAATCGGCCGAGCTGCTCGAGGTGGCCGCACGTAGCGGGCGCGTCCACGCCGTGAACTTCAACCTGCGCTTCTACGCCACCAACCAACATGTG
>VBGV01000238.1 GCA_005880755.1 Chloroflexota bacterium | reverse complement strand
CGCGGTGTCAGCGATCACCACGTCGTTGCCGCGCTTGCGCGCGGTCTGCACTCCGTCGAACACCACCGACGCCGGGTCAGCGCCGCTCGAGCCTGCCAGGTGCTGCACGCCCGCACGGTCCGCCCACGCGACCATCTGCTCGATCCCCGCGGCACGATAGGTGTCGGCGGCGATGACCAGCGGTTGGCGACCCTGGTTGCGCAGCTGGTATGCGAGCTTCCCTGCGGTGGTCGTTTTCCCCGCCCCATTGATTCCATAGAGCAGCACGCAGGCGGGATTACCTGTGAGCTGAAGCCCGCGTGGTTTGGTGGACATGAGCGACGTCGCGACGGTGACCAGTGTCTCGACTGCTTCATCGCGTGTGCGCGGCGCGCGCGAGCGCACGCCGGCGGCGAGGCGGGCTGCCATCGCGGGACCGACGTCGGCGGCCAGCAGCAGCTCCTCGAGCTCCACGTAATAGCCATCCGCGAGCGGCGGGCTGAGTGCGCGCAGACCTGCGGATAGCGCGCCGCGCGTGCGACTTCCGACACGACTCCAGAGGCTGGACTTGGGTTCGCTCAGCCCGCTTGCGCTGTGGTCGCCGCTCGTGTTGCGGGCTTGCGGATGTCGTCCAGCCGCACCGACACCAGGTGCGACGAGCCACTCTCGTCGAGATGGATCCCGTAGAGCGTCGATGCGTAGGACATGGTCACGTGGTTGTGCGTGATGACCAGGAACTGGCGCTGCGCGCCGAGCCGCGCGACCATCTGCCCGAAGCGGTCGACGTTGGCGTCGTCCAGGGCCGCGTCGACCTCGTCGAGAATCGTGAACGGGCTTGGATTGACCTCGTCCAGCGCGAGCACCAGCGCCAGCGCCGCGAGTGAGCGCTCACCCGACGAGAGCAGCGTCACGTTCTGCAGCCTCTTGCGAGGAGGTTGGACCAGGATCTCGACACCGCTGCGCGGGCCGTCATCGCCGTCGGCGTGGCGCAGGGTCGCGCGTCCTCCCGGATTCAGCTCGGCGAAGTACTCGTGAAAGTTCGCCGCCACCGCGCCGAAGACCGCTTCGTAACGCGACTCCTCCTCCTGGCGAAGCTTCGCGATGAGCTCCTCGAGATCGGTGCGGGCGGCGGTGATGTCCTCGAGCTGCTCCGCCAGGGTCTGATATCGCTCCTCCAGCTCGCGGCATTCGGATTCGGCCAGGGCATTCGTCGGACCGATCTCTTCCAGCCGCCGCTCGAGGGCCCGCATTTCGCGCTCCCGGGACTTGCCGCCGGGAATCTCTTCAGGCGCGACGCCGTCTGGCATGCGGGAGCGGATCTCGTCCATCCGTGCCTGCAGCAGCTCCGTCTCGCGCGTGATCAGCTCGAGGTTGCCTTCGAGGGTTCCCGTGCGCAGGCGGGCGTCGATCCGCGCCTCTTCGAGAGCGACCAGGCGCTTGGCGCTCTCCGCCATCTCTGAATCGTCCTCGGGTGCGTCGTGCTCGGCCGCCGCCAAAGCCTCGCGGGCCGTTGCGGCCGCTCGCGTGAGTTCCGGCACGGACTCGACCGCAGTCTCGGCGGCGCGCTCGGCCTCTTCGACATGGCGGCGCCGCTCCTCGGATCCCGCGCTCAACCTGCTCACGTCCTCGTCGACGAGCCCAACCTGCCGGCGCAGGGAGTCGATGCGGTCGCGCCAACGTTCGCGCTGCAGCTCGCGCTGCTGCAACGCTGCGCGCTCCGCCGCGACCTCACGGACACGCGCGTCCAGCTCGCGACCCAGCCGCTCTGCTCGCTCCTCGGCGTCGGCCCAAGCACCCTCCAGCTCGTCAAGCTTCCTCTGCTCTATTGCTTCGGCTGCACGGGTCGACTCGAGCAGGCGCCCCACCTCTTCTGCACGCGCCGCTCCAGCGGCCTGGGCGCGAAGGTCAGTGAGATGCGACTGGGCAGCTTGCAGGATGCCGGCTGCCTCCGGACCGTCGTCCGCGTCGGTCTGAACGGCCGCGATCCGCCGGCGCAGCTCTGCCCGTCGCGCGTCGAGCGCGATGCGTGGATCGGCACCCGCCCGCACGAGCCCTGCTGTTCGGTACACGCCGTCGGCGGTGACGTCGCGGCCGACGACCACGCCGCCGAGCAGCTGTCGGGCTATGCGCTCGTAGCCGTCGCGCACGTCGACGAGGTGATAAAGCGATCCGTCCCCGGGTTGGGGCGTGTCAACCGGATAAAGCGCTGTGACCTGGTGGTCCGCACCCATGATCGACCGCGCCGCCGATGCTTCGTCGGAGGTGACGATCGCGTCGACCAGCGACCCGAGCACCGCGGAAAGCGCGGCCTCGGAACCGGGCCTGGCCGTCATCACGTCGCCAAGCCTCAAGCCATGTCCTGATGGTGGCCTCAACGAATCGATGCCCTCGAGCTCGGCACCGAGCCTTGCGAGCGCGACCGTCGCCTGCTCCGCCTTCTGCGCGCGCTCCAGTGCGTGAGCGACCGACGTTTCGGCCTGGGCCAGGGTCGAGGCGGCAGCTGTGGCTCTGGCCACCTGTGCCGACTGCTCCTCAAGGAATTCGCGTCGGGTCCGCAGTCCGGCCACCGATGACGCACCAACCGCCGCAGCACGGCGCGCGTGTTCCGCGTTCTTCCGTGCCTCGTGGGCCGGTGCGGCGTCGGGCTCTTCAGGCTCCGGCGGAATCTCGGCCGCTGGGTCGATGGCTTTATCGGCCTCGGCGAGCTCGTTTGTCAGCTGCGACCGCAGCGCCACCGCGGCATCGAGCAGGGCGCGGGCCTCAGTGTCCGACCGACGCGCCTCCGCGGCCACCGCACGGCGGTTTTCCAGCCGCTCCTCCGCCAGCTGCAGCCGGTGCTCAGCTTCGGACAGCTGAAGCCGCACCTGGCCGAGGGTGCGTTGCCTCGCGAGGCGCTGGTCCTGAGCCGACTGCATGGCGGTTCGCCCGGACTGGAATTCGTCCTCGGCTATGCGCGCCTGCTCGCGTGCCTCGATCAGCTTCCGCTCCAGGCCTTGCGCTTGGGTCGAGGCGCGGCGGTGCGCGTCACGCGCCTCGCGCCACTCCTCCCAGACGATGCTGCCGCGCAAGAGCTCGAGTCTCGCTGTGGCCTCGGATGCCTCGCGGGCCGCGGCGGCCTGGACGCGCAGCGCATCGAGCCTCGGAGCCAGCTCTGACTTGAGGTCTTCGAGCCGGAGCAGGTTGGCCGCCAGCTCCTGCAGCTTCTGAACTGCCTCCTGGCGCCGGGCTTTCACGCCGCGGACCTGCGCGCCCTCCTCGAGCAGCTGCCGGCGCTCGGCGGGCGAGCAGACGACGATGTGCTCGATGTCGTGCTGGTCGATGATCGCGTAGGAGTCCACCGTGAGGCCGGTCGAGGCGAGCAGGTGGATGAGGTCCCGGCGCCGCACTCGGGTGCCGTTCAGGAAGTAGTCGCTCTCGCCGTCGCGCTCGACCCGGCGCTTGATGGCGACCTCGTGGTAGTCGACCGGCAGGCGCCCGGCGCTGTTGTCGAAAACCATGGTGACCTCGGCGAAGGAGGCGCGAGAGCGGCGCTCGCCGCCGGCGTAGATGACCTCCTCCATCTTCCGGCCACGGATGTCGCGCGCCTGGCCGGAGCCGAGCACCCACTTGACGGCGTCGACGATGTTCGTCTTACCGGAGCCGTTCGGGCCCACGATGGCGGTCACGCCGCCGTCGAACTGGATCTCGGTCTGCCGGGCAAAGGTTTTGAAGCCCAGCAATTGCAGGGACTTGAGGAACAAGACTTCCGGGCAGGTTATCAGATGTAGGGGTTAATCGCCCCTCACCTACCAGGGGTGCCTAATCGATCGGTTCGCCGAACTGTCGGCTGCGGACCTCGGGCATCGGCATCGGCACGACCTCGGCCTGGACCGGTGTGGCGGCCTGCGGCGACTCGCGCTTCTTGCGCGGCGCCCGGCGTGCCCTGGTCTGTCTCGCCGGCTTGGCCGCCGGCATCTCCTTGACGGAGCCGACCAGGCTTTCGAGGGCCGCCCGGGCGGCGTCCTGCTCCGCCTCCTGCTTGCTCGCGCCGTGGCCAGTGCCGAGGGGCTCCGCTCCCGCGAAGACGACCGACGTGTACTCGCGCCGGTTGCCCACGCGAGCGCCTTCGCTGTCGTAGACGGGCGTCTCGCCGAAGCGCTCCTGAGCGACCTGCTGCAGCCGTCCTTTGAAGTTCTCGTCGCGCACGGGCGACGGCAGCGAGCGATAGCGGTCGAGGTAGTAGTGGTACGCGGCGTCGTACCCCGCGTCCAGGAACACGGCGCCCAGCACCGCTTCGAAACCGTTGGCGAGCAGCGATTTGAGGTTGCGGCCGCCCCCCTTGGCGATGCCTTTGCCGAGGTAGAGGTAGCTGCCGAGGTCGAGCTGCTCCGCGAGCTGGGCCAGCGTGTTCGTGTTGACCATCGCGGAACGGGTCTGGGTGAGCTCGCCTTCGGTGGCGCCCGGGTGGTGCTTGTACAGGTACTCGGCGGTGATCAGCTGGAGGACGGCGTCACCGAGATATTCGAGTCGCTCGTTGTCACGCGGCGAGACCGAGGGACTCTCATTGGCGAACGAGCTGTGCGTGACGGCCTCGAGCAGGAGGCCAGGGTCGCGAAAGTAAATCCCGATCTTTTGCTGGAGGAGCTGCAGAGACTGAGCGAGCGGTGCAGCCTGAGGCTGTGCTATGAGCCGGCCTTCTCCTGGATGTACTCCCAGGCCTGTCCGACAGTCGTGATCTTCTCGGCGTCATCGTCCGGAATCTCCAGGCCGGTGTTCTCCTCGAACGCGTAGATGAGCTCGACGAGGTCGAGCGAATCGGCGTTCAAGTCCTCCTGGAACGACGCGTCCATCGTCACCTGCTCGGGCTCGCAGCCGAGACGCTCGACGATGATGTTCTTGAAATCCTCGAAGCTCAGCTTTTGAGTTTCCATACGCGGTCTACTGTACCCGAACGCGGGGCCGGGGCTCCGCGCGGCCCCGGCCCGACCTTTCTATGGCGTGATTGGGCTTACCGGTTCGACTTCACCGCCTGCTGCGGGGGCGCCGGTGCCATGCCGAGCTGCGTCATCAGCTGGACCTGGTCGTACATCAGGCTCAGCTTCTTGATGAGGCCGCGGTCGACCTCGAAGATCTGTACGAACTCGCCCTTGACCTTGCGTCCGGTCGCGGGCACGTCGCCCATCGGCGTCTTCAGGGTGCCGTTGTGCGTGCCTGTGAACACGCCCTCCACGATCACGTGGTTGCCCTGCGTGAAAATGTTCTTCGTGTCGGTGCGAGCGTCGGGAAACGCGGTGATGAAGTTCTGGTTGTACTCCTTGATCGCCTGCGGTCCCTTGAGCTTGACGTCGCCCGGCGCGGTCATTTCGCTGTCGGAGGAGGACTCGCGCGCGATGGCCTCCAGATCGTGCGCGTTGAATGCCTTCGTGCCGCGCTCGACGATCGCCTTCGCCTCGGTCTGCGTTCCGGTCGCGACCTCGTAAAGCTCTCGCTTCGGCGTGGTGCCGCCCTCCATGTATTTGGCGAGAGACGCGATCAGCTTCTCGGCCTTGGGAGCAAACGACTTTGCAGCCGCCTCGTTTTCGTAGAACGCGATTGATACTCCGTCACCGGTCTCTCGATTGACGAGAAGGACGGCCGAGCGCGCCCCTTCGTGCGTCGAGATGGCCGGGAGGACGGAGTCCTTGTAGTCCTTGACGGCCTTCTCCAAATCAGACTTCTTGTATCGGGCTTTGACGACTGCAGCGTTCATATCTCACCTCCGTGAGAACACGACCTGCGAGGTGACAAGCGAACCGCGCCCATGCGGCTCCAAGGGGATTCTGCGCTCCCCTCTCGGAAGCGGGTCAAGGCACACATGGCGGGTAGGCAACGATCGGTTGCCTAGGCCGTGATCGCCAGCTCCTGAACCAACGTCGGCGTGCCCACCGCGACCGCCGTCAGGCCCGGGGCGAGCTCGCGCATCATCCCGGTCAGGGCACGCTTCGGCCCCACCTCCAGGAATGTATCGCAGCCCAGCTCGACGAGCGAGGCCACGCAGGCCGCCCAGCGAACCGGCGAGCGCAGCTGCATCTCCATCGCGTGCGGGATGCGATCGCCGCCTTGATGTGGGCGGCCCGTGAGGTTGGCCATCACGGGGACTCGTGGCGCGCGCCACTCGATGCGGTCGAGCGCATCGCGCAGTCGTTCCGCTGCGGGAGCCATCAACGGAGTGTGAAAAGCCGCGCTCACGTTCAGCGGGATGACGCGCTTTGCGCCCGCCAGCTGCAGACGTTGGGTCGCCACCTCGAGACCGGTCGTCGTGCCCGCGATGACCGTCTGTGTGGGCGTGTTGTAGTTGGCAGGCCAGGCGTCATTCATGCCGGCCAGGGCGACCTCGATCGCCTGCGCGTCGAGCCCGAGCACGGCGGCCATCGAGCTGGTGCCGGCCGGCGCGGCTTCGGCCATCGCCTTGCCACGCTCCACCACGGCCTTGATCACCTGCGCCGCCGTGAGCGATCCCGCGGCCGCCAGGGCTGCGTACTCGCCGACCGAATGGCCCGCCGCCGCGACCGGTTGAATGCCGCGCCTGCGCAACAGGAGCGTCAGCGCGAGGCCCGCGAAGCACAACGCAGGCTGGGCGTTCTGGGTCAGCCGCAGCTCGTCGTCGTCCGCAGTCGTGAGCAGGCGTGGCAGGTCGATGCCGGCCGCGGACGCACATTCATCACAGAGCTCGCTGACCTCGGAGTCCTGGAGAAGCTCGACTCCCATGCCGGGCTGCTGCGAGCCCTGGCCGGGAAACAGGAACGCTACCTCCGCCGCTATTCCTTCGCTTTGATGACTTCGCGACCCGCGCCCGGACCGTAATGTCCGCAGTTCGGGCACACGTTGTGCGGTCGCCTCGGATGCTTGCAGTTGGGGCACGGCTGGATCTGGACGAGAGCCAGCGCGAGGTGGGACCGGCGGCGGCCCTTCTTCGATTTGGAGAGCTTGACCTTCGGGAGAGCCATGGACCCCGGAATTTTACGGGAACCGGGTGATCAGCCGTGCGTGGCCTGGTCGGCGGTCTCCTCGTTGGCCGGCTGGTTCGCCTGCAGCGCTTCCACACCCCGCCTCACGGTTGCGAGCGTGCGGCCGAGATGCGCCTCGAGCTGTTTCAGCTGCTCCAGGGCGTACGCCTCGGCGTCGCGGATGATCTGGTCGCTCTTGCCCTGCGCGTCTTTCACGACCTGCGAAGCGTGGCGCTCGGCGCGGCGCAGGATCTCGTGTTCGGAAGCTGTCTCCTCGGCGCGCTCGTTGGCTCGCGACATCGTCCTCGCGGCCTCGGCGTGCGCCTCGGTCATGATCCGCTGCTGCTCGGAGACGGTCCAGTTGGCCTGCTTGATCTCGTCCGGAAGATTGAAGCGGATCTGGTCGATCAGCTCCATCAGCTCGTCCTCGTTGAGCATGATCTGCGTCGACAACGGGACGTGTCGAGCGTTCTGGATCAGGTACTCGAAACGGTCAAGCAGCTCGTCGACCTTTATCTGAACTTCTCCTTCAACGCTCTCGCCACCGGCGGCGGGACCAGGTCTGAGACCTTGCCGCCGTACCGCGCGATGTCCTTCAAGATACTTGACGAGACGAAGATGTGCGCAAAGCCGGACATCAGGAAAACGGTGTGGATATCAGGCGCCAGCTTGCGGTTCATCAGCGCCTGCTGCAGCTCGGCGTCGAAATCTGAGTAGGCCCGTAGTCCCTTGACCAATGTGCGCGCGCCGCGCGCGCGAGCGTACTCGACGGTCAGGCCGGTGAAGCTCGCCACCTCGACGCGGTCATGTCCCTCGAGCGACGCGCGGATGAGGTCGAGACGCTCTTCGACTGTGAACAACGGCTGCCGCTTTTCGGGGTTGGCGGCGACAGCGACGATGAGCTTGTCGAAGATCGCCAGCGCGCGGTCGACGACGTCGAGGTGGCCGTTGGTGAACGGGTCGAAGCTGCCCGGGTAGACGGCGATCTTGGAGTTGGGGACCTGGTTGGAGTTGCGGGCCATTAGGTTGTGTACACCGTGACCATCGTGTCGCCGTAACGCCGCTCGCGGTCGACGCGCAAGCGCGACAGCGTGGGCGGCTGCTGACGCCGCGAATGCTCAGCCAGCACGGTGGCATCCGCCACCTCGCGGTCCAAGACTTTCAGCGCGCGATCGAGCACCACGTCGTCGTAGGGCGGATCTAGAAACACGAAGCGTGCGGCCCTGACCGCTTCGGGCGAGGCTTCCAGCCAGCGCACGACGTCTCCGCGGACGATGTTCGCGCGCTCTTTGAAGCCGAGAGCGTCCAAGTTCTGCCGCAGGATAGCAAGACCGCGCGGCTGCTGATCCACGAAGGTGACCCTGGCCGCCCCGCGCGACAGCGCCTCGATTCCGAGCGCTCCGGAGCCGGCAAACAGGTCGAGGACCTCAGCGCCCTCGATGCTCGGCCCGACCATGTTGAAGATCGCCTGCTTCACCATGCCCTGGGTCGGCCGGATGTTCTTGGGGGCCTTGAGACGCCGGCCGCGCGCCTCTCCGCCGCTCACTCGAAGCTTCGACATCAGCGGCGAACGCGGATCTTCCCGTCGTCCCTCATGACCCCGATCCTGACC
>VBGV01000325.1 GCA_005880755.1 Chloroflexota bacterium | reverse complement strand
TGGTGGCCGCGGCGAAGGCCGCCGCCGTCGAGCACCGGCTGGACCGAAAGCGCGACCACCGGTTGGGCGATGAACGCGCGAGGGACGGCGGTGATGCGGCGGGCGAACTCCTCGCGTTCCTCTGTCGTGGAGGCGGGTCCGATGAGCATCCCGTAGCCACCCGACGCGTCGACGGTCTTGACCACCAGCGTGGCGAGATGCTCGAGCACGTACCGCCGGTCCGAATCCACCGCGCACAGGTAAGTCTCGACGTTGGGCAGGATCGGGTCCTCGTCAAGGTAGTAGCGGATCAGCTTCGGCACGAGCGAGTAGACGGCCTTGTCGTCGGCGACGCCGTTGCCCAACGCGTTGGCGATCGCCACGTTGCCCGCGCGATAGGCGTTGACCAGGCCGGCCACTCCGACCAGCGACTCCTGGCGCCCGAAAATGGGGTCGAGCCACTCGTCGTCGATACGTCGATAGATCACGTGAACCGGGCGCAAACCTCGGGTGGTCCGCATGAAGACGTGGTCGTCGTCGACGACCAGGTCGCTGCCCTCGACGAGCTCGACGCCCATCTGTTTGGCGAGATACAGGTGCTCGTAGTAGGCGGAGTTGTTGATGCCGGGAGTCAGCAGGACGACCGTCGGGTCGTCGATCCCGGCCGGCGCGAGCCAGCGAAGGTGGCGCAGGAGCTCGTGGACGTAGCCCTCCACCGGCCGCACCGGGTAGCCCGCGAACAGGTCCGGCAGGACGCGCTTCATCACGTAGCGGTTGGCCAGCACGTACGAAGCTCCGGACGGCGTGCGCACGTTGTCCTCGAGGACGAAGAAGTCGCCCTTCTCGTCCCGCACCAGGTCGATCCCGGCGATGTGGCAGTGGATGCCGTGCGGGACCGGCAATCCCTCGACCTCGCGCATGTAAAGCGAGCTGCTGAGCACGATCTCGGGGGGGATCGCGTGCTGCTTCAGGACCAGCTTGGGGCCGTAGACGTCGTCGAGGAACAGGTTCAGGGCGCGCAGGCGCTGCTTCAGGCCGGCCTCCAGTCGCCGCCAGGTGCGGGCGTCGATGACCCGCGGGATGACGTCAAATGGAAACACCTTCTCGGTGCCCTGGGCGTCCGGGTAGACGGCGAAGGTGACCCCGTGGTTGCGGAACATCTCCATCGCCAGGGCCGCCCGGCGCTGGAGCTCGTCCGCACCCAGGCGGTTCAGCTGCTCGTAAAGTCGACGGTAGGCGGGTCGCGGCCGTCCGGCGGCCGCAAGCATCTCGTCATAGAAGCCGTTGAGCTGGTAGTTGGAATCAAGATTCACGAAGCCCACCGCTATAGTGTCTGCGCCATCCCGCAACCTGAGAGAACGATCAATTTACGGGTCGGCTGCGAGTTCAAATACGACGTGAGCGCCGCCACCGTCGCCACCGTGCAGGTCCGCCCGCGCTCGGACGCGCGCCACCAGCTGGTCACCGAGACCTGGGTGACCCAGCCGCCGGTGCCGGTCGACGAGTACGCCGACTTCTACGGCAACCCGGTCAAGCGCCTGCTCATGCCCGAAGGGCCGCTCACGCTGCGCTACGACGCAGTGGTTGCAGTCCCTGACGAGCCGGATCCGGACGGCACGGCCGCGCCGCAGCTCCCGATCGACGATATCCCCGGCGAGCTGCTCCACTTCACGCTGCCCAGCCGCTACTGCCTGTCCGACCAGCTGATGGGGATGGCGTGGGATCAGTTCGGACATACCGCCGCCGGCGGCGCCCGGGTCCAGGCCGTCTGCGACTGGGTCCACGACAACATCAAGTTCCAGTACGGCACGAGCAATCCGCTCACGACAGCGGTCGACGTCCTGGAGCAGCGCAAGGGCGTCTGCCGTGACCTGGCGCACCTGGCGATCACGTTCTGCCGCGCCCTCAACATCCCCGCCCGCTACGTCTTTGGCTACCTGCCCGACATCTACGTGCCGCCCGATCCCGCTCCGATGGACTTCGCGGCCTGGATGGAGGTCTACCTGGGCGACCAGTGGTGGACGTTCGACCCGCGCAACAACGTCCGCCGCGTCGGTCGTGTGCTGATCGGCCGCGGCCGCGACGCCCTCGACGTGGCGATGTTGACGACCTTCGGGCCTGCTAGGTTTCGGTCCATGGTCGTCTGGGCGGACCAGGCCGACTGATGGCGATCGAACCCGCATCCGTCGACTGGAGCTCGGCGCGGCGCGCGTCGTACCTGGTGCGCCAGACCTTTCGCTATGAATACCCCGAGCCGATCCGCGACCTGAGCCACCGGCTCGTCGTCATCCCGCCGGAGCGCTTTGGCGACCAGCGGCGGCTGTGGCACGACTTTTCGGTAGCGCTCGATGGCGCGCGGGTGGAGAACAGCTCCGACCGTTTCGGCAACGTGATCGTCGACGTTTTCGCGCCTCGCGTCGCCGCTGCCATCGAGTTCGTCGCCGAGGTCTCGGTCGAGCGACGGCCGGCGGAGCCGAACCGTTTGGCTGACGGCTGGCTCGCGGACGGGTACCTGCTCGAGGCATCCCCCCTCACGCAGGCCGACGACCGCATCCTGCGAGCCGCCGACGACCTTTCGGCGGTGGCCGAATGGGGGCTTCCGCTGGCGGACCGGATCAACGACTGGGTGTACCAGTCGATGACGTATCGATACGAGGTGACCGGGGTCCGAACCACTGCGGCCGCCGCGCT
>VBGV01000324.1 GCA_005880755.1 Chloroflexota bacterium | reverse complement strand
TTGAAAGCGAATCGCGCCTTCGGAAACCGCTTGCGAATCTCTGTGCAGAACGTCTCCGTCGGTCCGCGTTCGGCGGTCGGAAACTCGCACCACAGTAGATCGGGCACGCCGGTGTCCAGGTAGCGCAGTCCTCGGTCGATGGCGAGCTCCAATCCGCGCTTGGACTCGGGTGCTTCGGTGGCGGACACGCCGTCCGTCCGCGCGATGATGATGAAGTCCGGGTGGCCGAGGTCGTCGGCCGCGCTGCGCATCATCTTCAGCTTGCCGATGAACTCGTCGGCCGAGATGAGCGCCTTGCCCGCGATGTGACCGCACCGCTTCGGCATCACCTGGTCTTCCAGGTGCGCCGCGGCGACGCCGGCGTTGACGTAGAGCTCGACCGTGCGCTGCACGTTGAAGAGGTTGCCGTAACCCGCGTCCATGTCGACGACGACGGGCGGGATCTCGAGGTGGAGCGGCGCCGCCTTCTTCTCAGGGTCGCCCATGGCCATGGTGAGCTGGAACTTACGCAGCGCGCTCACGGTGCGACGGGCGCCGTCGGCGATCTCGACCGATGAATACAGGTCCATGTCCGTGGTGCCGAGGTGGCCGATGGCAAACGAATAGCCGCTGAAGTACACCGCGTCGAACCCGTGGTACATGACCAGCTGCGCGCCCATCGGGTCGTACACACCCGGCGCGAACACGTATGGCTTCTCGGCCAGCAGGCGGCGCAGCCGCTTGCTCGCCGGCTCGTTGCGCGAAGCCGGCACCTGATAGCCCTCCGGCAGGAGGGGCGTGGAGATCAAGTTCATCGAGGGCCTCCTTGAACGGCTACTCGTTGTCGTGATCGCAGTTGCACGGCTCGGGGCACTCGCACTCGTGTGTGGAGGGCTCGCGGTCCGCGTCCGACGATCGGTTTTCCCTATCCATGCAGCCCAAGCTATCAAAGCAGTCGATATAAGTCCAATTGATTGATGTGATAAGTCCCATCGGAAAATCCAATGCGGAGAACCGGCCCGCGGCGCGTTCTAAGTGTTCGTTCAGGCTCGGTTTTCGAGCAGGTCCAGGAACGCGGCCACGATGCCTTCCGGCTTGCCCGCATCCCGGCGGCGGTAGGCCACGATCGAGTTCTGCATCGCCGGGGCATCCTTCATCTTCACCAGGCAAAGCGTCCCGCCCGCGACCTCGCGCGCCACGGCGGTGCCAGGCAGCAGCGCCACGCCCAGCCCGCGCTCGACCATCTTCTTGGCCGCTTCGATGGAATCGAGCTCCATCATCCCGCGCAGGCTCACGCCCGCGGACAGGAATGCGCCGTGGGTGATCTCGTAGTAGCTCGACGTGCGGTCGAACATGATCAGCTTTTGACCCGCGACCTCGGCCATCGCGACCGACTGCCGTTTCGTGAGGGCGTGGTCCGGCGCGCACACCAGGACGAGGTCCTCGGTGTGGAAAGGGCGCAGCTCGAGGTCCGGGTGCCGGATCGCTCGCCCGAGCCCGATCTGCACCTCGTCGCGCAGCACGAGCTCGACCACGTCTTCGGAGTGGCCGGTCCGCACCGAAACCTCGACGCGGGGGTGCGCGGCGACGAACTTCTCGAGCATCTGGGGCAGCACGTACGTGCTGACGGCGGGTGCGGCGGCGATCATCAGGTGGCCGGCGGAGGCGGTCATCACCTGCTGGAGCGCATCCCGGCCGTCGACCAGCGCACGCAGCGCGCGCTCGGCGAACGGGATCCACGCGCGGCCGGCGTCGGTCAGGCGCATACCGTGAGGCGTGCGCAGGAACAGGGGCGTGCCGAGCTCGCGTTCGAGGCCGTGGAGGCGCGCGGTCAGGGTCGGCTGGGTGATGAAAAGTGCTTCGGCGGCGCGGCTGACGCTGCCCCGACGGGCGACCTCGAGGAAGCCCTCGACCTGCACGAGCTGGATGCCGCTTGGCTTCCCGTTACGTGATTCTTCTATGGCCATGGCCGACCGCTACAAATCTTATCTATAGCGACCGGATCTGGGGACTAGCTTCGGCCCCTTTGCAGGATCACCCTGGCCGCCGCGATTGCGAGCGCCCAGACCGGGCCCATGGTGATGAGGAAGGGTCGGATGGTGTCGCTGGCCGAGTGCGAGTTGCGGTCGAAGGCTTCGAAGACAAGGACGGTGCCGTAGAGGAGCACGACCAGGGCAACCCCAACGCCGGCGATCGATTTCCAGCTCATTGACAACGGAATGGTAGGTCTTCGGGTCGCGTTGTCCTAGACATGGGTGCTTTCTTCGGTTTCCACATGCCCACGTTCAGTTTTCGCGGCGTTTCCAACGACAGATTGTTCGAGCGTGTGGTCGAGAACGCCAGGGCGGCTGAGGCGGCCGGCTTCGACCTGGTCACGGTGATGGACCACTTCTACCAGATACGCGGCATCGGTCCCGAGACCGAGCCGATGATGGAGTCGTACACCACGCTGAGCGCGCTCGCGACCCAGACGTCGCGGGTCAAGCTGGGCACTCTCGTGACCGGGGTCACATACCGCAATCCGGCGCTGCTGGCGAAGATGGTGACGACCCTTGATGTGATTTCGCGCGGTCGCGCCATCCTCGGCATCGGCGCCGCGTGGAACGAGGACGAGCACAACGGCTACGGGATTGAGTTTCCGCCGATCGCGCAGCGCATGGAC
>VBGV01000323.1 GCA_005880755.1 Chloroflexota bacterium | reverse complement strand
ACCGCAACTTCACCTGGATTCACCTGGGCTTCTTGCTCGCGGTCACTTTGATTCCGTTCTCGACCGCGCTGCTGGCACGCTTTCATTGGTCGCGGGTGGCACTGGTCGTGTACTGGCTGAACATCTTCGTCCTCGGGGCGGTGCTGCTCCTGGCGTTTGAGTACGGGGCTCGGGCCAAGCTTTTCGCCGAAGCCGACACGGCCTCGATCGCCCGGTTGACGCGGCGCCGGGTTTACGGCGCCCAGGCTCTTTACCTGGTCGGCATGCTCCTGTGTCTCATCGACACGCACCTGAGCATTGCTGCGATCGTCCTCATCCAGCTCAATTACGCGGTCGCGCCGCGCATCCCGCTGCTACATCGCCTCTGACCCGCGTCCGCGTCAATAGAATGCCCGCTGTGGTAGAGGCTCACGCGCAATCGCGCGGCGCACTGTCGGGCAAGGTCGCCGTCGTCGCCGGAGGCGCCAGCGGGATCGGCAGGACCGTGGCCAACGCGCTCGCGCGCCAGGGTGCCCGGGTGGTCATCGCCGACTTCGATTCGGAGCGGATGGAGCGCACGGTGGAGGAGATCCTGGAGCTGGGGATCGCCGACGCGCTGGCGCTCTCGACGGACGTGCGCAGCGATGCGTCGGTGCGCGCGATGGCGGGCGACGCGATCAAGGCGATGGGGCAGGTCGACATCCTCATCAACATGGCGGGCGTCCTCCTGGAGGGCCCGCTCCAGCGGATCAAGACCAGCGACTGGAAGTGGATGCTGCAGACGAACCTGCTGGGCGCGGTCCGCACGACCACGGCGCTGATGCCGCACATGATGGAGAGGCGCTCCGGCCACATCGTCAACGCGGTGAGCGCTGACGGCCCCGCTCCGCACGACCCGCTGACCGTCGCCTATGACGCCGGGCATGCAGCGCTGGCCGCATTCACGCGCAGCCTGGCCGCGGAGCTCGACGGAACCGGGGTCAACGTCTCCCTCTACTGCACCGGGTCCAGGGGCCCGCGCATCGGCCAGAACACCCGGTCGCGCGGCGTCAGCCGTCTGCTACACCGGGGCGAGGGCGACGATGTCGAGGAGCAATCGAAACCGACCGATCAGCTGGTCGACAGCTTGATCGACGCCCTCCACCATCCTCGCTTCCTGGTGCTCGCGGAACCGCGCCGTTGAACGTCCCCACCGACCTTCTCTCGAGCATCGGCATCTGCGTCGGCGCGGCGGCCCTGATCGCCGCGGTCACGTGGAGGTTTCGCCAGCCGCTGATCATCGCCTACCTCGCGACCGGCGTGATCATCGGGCCCCGGATCGGCCTCAGGTTCATCACCAACGAGGACAGCATCCAGACCGTCGCGGAGATCGGGCTGATCCTCCTCCTGTTTGTCATCGGGCTCGAGATCGACCTCCGGAAGATGGCCTCCGGCGGCCTCGCCGTCTTGCTCACGGGCGCGCTGCAGGTGCCAATCTGCATCGCCCTCGGGTTGGGTTTCTTCACCGTGGTCGGGGTGACGAACTCCCAACACAACAATGCACTGCTCTACCTGGCCGCCTGCATGAGCCTCTCCAGCACGCTCGTGGTGGTCAAGATCCTGAACGACAAGTTCGAGCTCGACACCCTGCCCGGGCGCATCACGCTCGGCGTGCTGGTGATCCAGGACCTGTGGGCGGTCGGCATGCTCGCCGTGCAGCCGAACATCTTGAATCCCAACCTCGTCCCGCTCCTGGGCTCGTTGTGGCGTGGCGCGGTGCTCGTGGTTGGGGGCTTCGCCCTCTCCAAATACGTCCTTCCTTATCTCTTCCGGATGGTTGCGAAAGCTCCCGAGCTCGTCCTCGTCTCCGCGCTCGGGTGGTGCTTCTTCCTGGCCGGCGCGGCCAGCTTGATCGGACTCTCGCGCGAGATGGGCGCCCTGATCGCCGGCGTCAGCCTTTCGACGTTTCCTTACAACGTCGACGTGGTCGCCAAAGCGGTCAGCCTCCGCGACTTCTTCGTCACGCTTTTCTTCGTCGCATTGGGCATGCAGATCACCATCCCGAGCCTGGAGGTGCTCGAGCTGGCCCTGGCCGCTTCGGTCTTCGTGATCGTCAGCCGGGTCGTCGTCGTGCCGATCCTTTACGCGCTCCGCCTCGGGTTGCGGACGAGCATCGTGCCCGCCATCAACCTGGCGCAGGTGAGCGAGTTCTCAATCGTGATCGCGTCGCTAGGTGTGACCCTGCACCAGATCAACCAGGACGTGCTCACCGTCGTCATCGTCACCTTTGCGGTGACGTCGGTCGTGTCGACCTACATGATCAATTTCAGCCATCCGATCCAGAGGCTGCTGGCGGCGGGCTTCAAGGCGGTGGGGTTGAAGGACCTCGATTCCAAAGCGGAGCTGGCCGAGGCGGCCGAGGTTCACCAGCCGGTGATCTTTCTCGGCTTCTTCCGCGACACCAGCTCCATCCTCTACGAGTTCGAGCACGAGGGTTCGGCTGAAGAGTCCAGGCGCTTCATCGAGAAAATCCTGGTCATCGACTTCAATCCGACCGTGCTGCGAGAGCTCCGCCGCAAGAACATCAAGTGCGTCTACGGGGACATCGCCCACGCCGACACGCTGCGCCACGCCGGCGTCGAGCATGCGCAGCTC
>VBGV01000237.1 GCA_005880755.1 Chloroflexota bacterium | reverse complement strand
GCAGCAGGCGAAGGTGGACATCGCCGGTGTGTACGATGCGACCCAGATGGACGAGGTCCAGCACCAGTGGGCGGCGCAGGGGGGCGCGACCTGGAAGATCGCGGTCTTCCACACCATCATCGGCGCGGCGCGGTTCGGATCCAAGCGGTCCACCCCTTACGCCAAGGGCACGGTCCACGATTTCATGCACGCGAAGATCCTGGTCGCGGACGACTATGTCTACGCGGGCAGCTTCAACCTCTCGCACAGCGGAGAGAGCAACGCGGAGAACGTGATGCAGATCGAGAGCGCGGAGGTGGCCGGCATGTGCGTCGCCTACATCGACCGTGTCGCGGCTCGGTACGGGGCGCCTCCCGCGCCTGCCGGCGCGGGGACCCCAGAGGTCGCGTAAGGCGCTGACTCGCCCGCGGATCCTCTGGATTGCGGCCGTCCTCGTTGCCGTCCTCGCCGTCGTGCTGCTGTGGGCACTGCCTCGACTGCAGCAGCCGACGGGGACGCTCGTGGTCGTCGCCGCCGGGCGGTCAGCAACGGTGCTCGCCGACTCCACGCTGATGCTCCAGCGCAACGACGGGTCGTGGATCACGGTCGGGAGCGTTTCGGGGAGCATCCCTCCCGCGCCGGATCAGCATCAGCTGCTCGCGCTGGCGTTCCCGGTGGGCGGCTACGACCACATCCGGCTTCGGGGTGACGTGGAGCGCGTTTCCGTCACGGTCAAGGCCGGCCAGGTCGAGCCGTTGCTGCTGGGCATCGAGGCGGGCAACCTGATCCCGGGTGCCGTCTACGCGGGCAACGATGAAGTCAACCTCGGGCTGGGTGAGCTCGCGGGCAAGTTCGTGGCGATGCCAGGTTTCGACCTCGTCGACCAGAGCTCGCGCGCCTTCGATTCCTCATCCACGGCCGGCAAAGACGTCGTGATCGCGGCCTTCCACACCACCTGCCACGAAACGTGCCCGCTGTACACCGCCCTGTTTTTCCAGCTCGCGAAAAAAATCCCGGCCTCGGTAACGCTGGCCGAGGTCACGACCGATCCGGACGTGGACACCCCCGCCGTGCTCCTCGACTACAGGAATCGAACGGGCGCCACATGGGAGTTCGCGACCGGAACGCGCGACCAGCTGGCCTCCTTCTGGAAGCCGTTCGGCGTCGAGCTCGCGAGCGGAGACACGCACACGTCGACGCTTGCGCTGCTCGACCGTCATGGGTACATCAGGCTCGTGTATCGCGGCGCACCAAAGGTAGGCGGCGATATCCCGCCCGCGCTGGTCAGCTCGTTGAGCGCGCAGGGTTTGCGCGAGCTCGCCTCGGGCGGTGACGGCTGGGGTGCCCCAGACGTGCTGCAGGCGCTGCTTACCATCGCCGGTCCAGAGCAGTCGCCACAGCCTGCGGGCGGCAAGGCGCCAAGCTTCGCCCTGGCCTCGACCGAAGGGGGCACGGTGAGCCTGGCTTCGCTGGCGGGAAAGCCGCTTGTCATCAACTTCTGGAGGAGCGACTGCCCGCCCTGCCGAGCCGAGATGCCGCTCCTGCAGCAGCGCGTCGGAGCTCAATCGAACGTCCAGCTCGTCCTTATCAACTGGGGGGAGAGTGCGGAGGTGGCGCGATCGTTTCTATCCCGGGTCGGCATCAAGCAGCGGTCGCTCCTCGATTCCGACCTGGCCGTCGGCCGCGCGTATGGTGTCGCGGCGCTGCCGACCACGATCTTCGTCCGTTCGGACGGCACCATCGACCGTCGCCAGGTCGGCCAGCTCGACGAGCGGGTGCTCACGGCGGAGTTGTCCAACCTGGTCAGTCAGTAGACTGGCCGACGGATGCTGTCGATCGCGTTTTTTCGCCGTGTCGCGTTTCTGACCGCCCTCTTCGCCTACCTGCAGATCGCGCTCGGCGGCGTGGTCCGCGTGACGGCGTCGGGACTCGGGTGTCCCGACTGGCCGCTGTGTCACGGGCGTCCCTACCCCGCGGCGGACGTCCACTCGATCATCGAGTACTCGCACCGGACGGTCGGAGCGATCACAGGACTTCTGCTCATCGCGACGGTGGTCCTGGCGTGGGCTGTCTTCCGGCACCAGCGTCCACTGGTCGCCTGGCTCGCGACAGCGTCGCTGGTGGCAATTGCAGCCGAAGGCGCGCTGGGCGGGGTCGTGGTTACCAACGAGCTGGCGCCCTGGTTGGTCCTGGTGCACCTGGGTCTGGCCATGATCATCCTCGGGTTCCTCATCGCGACGGCGGTGATGTCGCTGCCGACGACCGAGGGCGTGCGGGACCACTCATTCCGCCGCCTGGCCTTGATCGCGGCGGCGGCGACTTACTTCCTTCTCCTGACCGGTTCCACGGTGGTGGCGAGCTCGGCTGACGAGAGCTGTCACGCGTGGCCGCTTTGCGGCAACGGCTTGGCGCTCGACTTCGCCGGAGCGAACGCTTTCACGATGCTCCACCGCGGAGCCGTGCTCGTGATCGGCGTCATGCTCGTCTACGTGTTGATCGGCTCGCTGCGCCAGGCGTCAGTCCGGCCCGTGGCGTTGGTGACGCTCCTCGTACTTGGGCTGCAGGTCGCGGTCGGGGCAGCCGCAGCGCTGACGAACGCCGCGCTGTTCAACGGTCTGCACGTCGCGATCGCCACGCTGGTTTGGTCCGGCATGTTGTCGATCGCGCTGCTGACACTTCCGCGGACAGACCGCGAGCGGGCGATGTCTCGGCTGGCGGTGGAGAAGCGACCCGCGTGAGCCTCGTCCAGGCGGTGCCCCGCGCCCGGAGCTTTGCCGCCGTCGCTCGCGACTACATCAGCCTGCTCAAGCTCCGCGTGGTCGTGCTCCTCGACGCGACCGCGATCGGCGTGATGGTCCCGGCCTCGCACGGCCATCCTCGCGTCGCGTCCGTGTTGGCGGTGCTGGTGGGTGGGACCCTTGCCGCTGGCGGAGGGCACGCCATCAACTGCTGGTTCGACCGGGACATCGACGCGGAGATGAATCGGACGCGGCGCAGGCCGCTGCCCGACGGCCGGATCCCCGCCTGGCACGCGCTTGCGATCGGGGTCGTGCTGGTCGCGCTGTCGTTTGCCGTGCTGTGGGCGGGCGCCAACCTGCTCG
The DNA here is from genome assembly GCA_005880755.1 of Chloroflexota bacterium. Lineage (GTDB taxonomy): Bacteria > Chloroflexota > Dormibacteria > Dormibacterales > Dormibacteraceae > 40CM-4-65-16. The sequence goes on along the minus strand of VBGV01000237.1, from coordinate 11,704 downwards.
CCGCCTCTCTCGCGCTGGCGGGCGCGCTGATCTATGTCTTCGTCTACACGATCTGGCTGAAGCGATCGACGCCCCAAAACATCGTCATCGGCGGTGCCGCGGGCGCCGTTCCTCCTCTCGTGGGCTGGGCCGCGGCGACCGGCCAGCTCGACCTCACCGCCCTGTCGTTGTTCGCGGTCATCTTTTTCTGGACGCCGCCGCACTTCTGGGCACTGGCGCAGCTGATCAAGAGCGACTACGCACGCGCGAACATCCCCATGCTGCCGGTGGTCGCCGGAGAGCGGTCAGCCAAGCGGCAGACCGTCGTCTACGCGGCGCTCACGATGCTCGTGAGCCTGGTGCCGTTCTTCACCGGCTCCGCCGGCACCGTGTACCTGGCGGGCGCGATCGTGCTCGGCGTGGGCCTCGTGGGCATCTCGGTCCTGGACCTCGAAGGCAAGCGGTGGACGCGGCGGCTGTGGACCTATTCGATGGTGTACGTCGCGCTGCTGTTCGCGGTCTTCGCCGTCTCGCCGTTCATTCCCTGACAGGGGTGGAGATCGTCCGGCTCCACCTCGCGCGCATCGGCAAGCTCAATTCGGTGCCGGTACACGGGTTCGTGATCAAGCACCCGCGCGCGGGCGCGATCCTGGTCGATACAGGGGTCGGCTGGCCGACCGAGCTGGTCCAGGAATGGAAGGTGGTGAACCGGCACGTCGCCGATGCGCTGGCCGAGCACGACCTAAGCCCTGCCGACGTGAAGATCGTGATCAACAGCCACCTCCATTTCGACCACTGCGGACAGAACGCGGTCTTCAAACACGCGCCGTTTTACATCCAGCGATCAGAGCTGGAGCGCGCACGCAGACATGACAAGACGACCTCCGAGTGGTTCGACTTTGCCGGTGCCCGCTTTGAGTTGCTCGACGGCGACGCTCAGGTCGCTGACGGAGTGCGAGCAGTCGCGACGCCGGGGCATACGGTCGGTCACCAAAGCGTTTTCGTTGACACGGTCGACGGTGCGGCCGTGATGATCGGCGACGCCGCGTACACATCGGACATTTACCGTGAGGGAGAGAAAGCCGACCTCAGTTCGTGGCCGGGGCAGCATGACAACCGACGCGATTGGACCCGCTCGCTGAAGAAGGTCCACGCGATGCAGCCTCATGAGGTCCACTTCTGCCACGACACGCGCGTGGTGCGATGAAATTCGGTCCGCTCGTTGAAGCCGGGTGGCTGCACAAGCACCTCGCGGATCCCGATGTCCGCGTGATCGACTTCCGCTGGTACCTCCAGCGCCGGGTCGGCCGCGAGGAATACTTTCGCGGCCACATACCTGGCGCGGTGTTCGTCGCCCTGGAGGACGTCACGGGCGAAGAGGGAGCAGGTCGCCATCCGCTACCCACTGCGGAACAGTTCGAGCGCGAGATGCGGAAGGCGGGTGTCGACCCCGACACAATGGTCGTCGGCTACGACGACGCCGGTGGTTCGGTCGCGGCGCGATTGTGGTTCCTGCTCGGCTACTTCGGACATGGCGCGCAGGCAGTGCTCGACGGTGGGCTGCAGGCGTGGGGAGGACCGCTCGAGACCGATGCGCCGGCTGTCGAACCTGGAACCTTCCGTGCGCGAGCAGCCGACGCCAGCCTGGTTCTCGACTTCGACGAGGTGCGCAGCCTCCGTGGCGTCCCCCTGATCGACGCCCGAGCCGGCGAACGCTACCGTGGCGAGACCGAGCCGGTCGATCCGAAGGCGGGGCACGTCCCCGGGGCGCTCAGCGCGCCTTTCGCGGACAACCTCGGCCCTGACGGCCGCTTCAAATCCGCGGCCGAGCTGCGCCGAAGGTATGAGGCGCTCGGAGCACAGAACGGCGCTGTCTTCTACTGCGGCTCCGGCGTGAACGCGACCCATCATCTGCTTGCGATGGAGATCGCGGGCCTTCCGAACGCCCGCCTGTATGCGGGTGCTTGGAGCGATTGGTCGCGGCGTGACGCTCCCGTGGCCACCGGCCCCGAGCCCTAAAGTAGCCCTGTGATCCTCAAGGGCAAGCACGTCCTCATCGCGGGAATGTCAGATCGGCGCAGCATCGGCTATTCGATCGCCCAGGAGGCGCAGCGTGAGGGCGCGGAGATCCTGCTCACCAGCTTCGGCCGGATGATGAGCATCACGCAGATGACGGCCAAGAAGCTCGACCCGGTGCCCGAGATTCTCGAGATGGATGTGACCAAGCCCGATGACATCGCGCACGCGGTCAAGGAAACGGAAAAGCGCTGGGACCGGCTCGACGGGCTGGTGCATTCGGTGGCCTTTGCGCCGGCGGATGCGCTCGGCGGCCAGTTCCTGAACACGCCATGGGAAAGCGTCGCGACGGCGCTTCAAGTCAGCGCTTTTTCGTTCAAGGAAATGGCGCGGGGATTTCTTCCCTTGATGCGAGAGCATGGCGGGTCCATGGTCACGCTTGACTTTGATAATTCAACCAGCGCCTGGCCGAAATATGACTGGATGGGCGTCTCCAAGGCGGCGTTGGAATCGGTGACCCGATACCTCGCGCGCGATCTGGGCCGTTACAAAATTCGAGTCAACGCGGTTTGCGCCGGTCCACTCGCGACCCTTGCCGCAAGCGGCATCCCGGGCTTCAAGGATTTCGAAGAGGTGTGGGAAAAACGGGCTCCGCTCGGCTGGAGCCTGCAGGACAAATCCCCGGTCGGGCGTGCGGTGGCCGTCCTCCTGTCGGACCACCTGGACATGACCACCGGCGAGCTCCTGCACGTCGACGGCGGCTACCACGCGATGGGGACTGAACTGCCACCCGCTGATTGACCCCAGATGTTGTGTCCGACTGGGGACAAGCGCGCAACATCATGTTAGGCTCTTCCGAAATCGTGGCGTGGCGGGCCCACCGCCACGACCCCCAGACGGGAGGAATGCAGTTTGCGGGAGTGCCTGGTGATCTACGTGGACGCCGCGCTGGACAAGCATGGCCGGGCCGGATGTGGCCTGGCCGTTTTTGTTAGAGGGCGGGCCGTCTACACGGAGTCGTTCGGCTTTTCGCATATGGGTGGCTCGGCTCAGCTGGAAGCGCACGTGTGCGCGGGCGCGCTCGATCTTGCCGCCGCGCGCTGGCCCTATCACCGTGTGATCGTGCGCACGGATTGCGCTCCAGTTGTCCGAAGCCGGATGCCGTCAAGCGACAGTTTTCGCGTTGCGGTGCACGAAGTTCGCGAACGATGCCGGCGCGGCTGGCGCGTGGTTCGTTATGTGAGCCGTAAAGCCAATCCTGCACACGAGTTGGCACGTGAAGGATTGAAGAGTCTCTCCAAACAGCCAATGCTCGCCGCCGCTTAAACCTTTCAGGGAAATCCAATCGGGCGCAGCTAGAATTGCTGCGCTCGATTTTCTTTTTGTTCAGGGGAGTGACATGGCACCAGAGGAAGCACAGCCAAATGCACCGCGGCGCCGCGGACGTCCGCCCGGATCGAAAACAACTCGCACCAGACGGAAGAGGGCAGTTGGCGGCGACCTTGTCAAGCAGCTCAATGCGATGGTCGCGGAGCTCATCAGCAAGAACCGTCAGCTGCAGCGCCAGGTCACCAAGTTGACGGAGCGCACGACCAAGTCAACGGCAAGCAAGGGCGTGGAGCGTGGATTGCGCACGATCTCGCGTCGCGTGCAGAGGGCGCTTGGATCGGCAACCAAGCGGGGACGCAAGGCCGCTCCCGCAAATGGCCGCAAGCGAAAGTCAGCGACGAGGAGGCGCCGAACCTCTTAGCCCGTCGACTCCATTTGCTTGGCGGTGCGGTAGGCATCGACGATGCTGAAGACCCACAGCGCGCCGGGGCCGAGCTCGAGTGGGACCCCGATCGACAGGCCGATCACGCTCGCGTCAAGGCCCAGGTCGAACAGTTGAAAACCGCCTATGCCCAGGAGAAAACCGAAACCCTTCAGGTTGTGGCCGAGATAGAAGTGGCCGAGGCCCGGCACGATGGCGAGGACTGCGGCCAGCCGCGGGCTCTTGCGCGGTCGAGCGACCGCGGCGGCGTAGCGGCCTGATGCAGGCGACCCACATCGCGGACACGGCGCGGTCGGGTTGGTCAGCAGCGCCCCGCACCGCCCACACAGGACCTCGGCTGCCATCCACTCCAGTTTGCCATTAGGCGGCCTGGAACCGGAGGGGCCTTGCATCTTCGCGCCTAGACGGCCGGGCGCCATCCCACCCCACGAAATCTTCGATTTCGCGGGGACCCCGGGGGGCGCTGAAGCCTGCGTCGGCTCCTGCGCGCGTTCGGTCACGCATCTACGCGATGCGCTCCCTGGCGTGCTCGTCGCCTCCTTGGCTCCGGCCGTCGAGGACGCGAATCTGCGGCGGCGCCTCCGGTTCAGGCCGCCTTTTTGTTAGCGTCCTAACCGTGGATCTGGGATTCACTCCAGAAGAGGAATCCTTCCGGCAGGAGGTGCGAACCTGGCTCGACGGCAACCTGCCCGCCGAGTGGAGGCACGGCGCCGCCGGGGGCTACCGTGAGGAAGAGGACACAGAGCTCCAGCGCGAGTGGCAGCGACGCCTGTATGAGGGCGGCTGGTTGAAGCTCGGCTGGCCGCAAGAGGCCGGGGGCCGCGGCGCAACGCCTGTGATGCAGGCGATCTACCAGGAGGAGATGACGACGGCCGGGGCTCCTGGCATCCTCGGGCGTCTCGGCGTGACCTTGCTCGCACCCACGCTCGTGGCACTTGGGAGCGACTGGCAGAAAGAGACCTACATCGAGAAGATCCTCAGCGGCGAGCTCATCTTCTGCCAGGGCTTCAGCGAGCCGGACGCCGGGAGCGACCTCGCCGGACTGCGCACGCGAGCCGAGCGTCGGGATGGGAAGTGGGTGCTCAGCGGCCAGAAGACGTGGTCGAGCGGCGCGCACTACTCCGACAAGAGCTTTCTGCTCGCCCGCACGGATCCGGCCGCCGAACCTCACCGCGGGATCGGGTTCTTCCTCGTCGACATGAAGCAGCCGGGCGTCGAAGTGCGGCGGATCAAGCAGATGACTGGCGGCGGCGAGTTCTGCGAGATCTTCCTTTCGGGAGCGGACGTCGAGGAGCGCGATCTCGTCGGGCAGTCTGGCGACGGATGGAAGATTGCGATGACGGTGTTCGGCTTTGAGCGCGGCGGCCTCGCGCAGGCCGCGCGCTTCGAGCGCGCGGTGGCCGAGCTTGCGGCGCTGGCGCGGGAACGCGGCGCGGGAGCCGACCCCGCCACGCGGCAGAGGATCGCCCAGGCGCAGATCGAGGCGCATGTCTTTCGCCTGATCGGCCTCCGCAACCTGACCAAGGCGCAGCACGGTCACGCGCCCGGCCCCGAAGCCAGCGTGACGAAGCTCTACTGGAGCGAGATGGACAAGCGCCTGCAGGAGGCCGCGGTCGGGGTCGAGGGCATGTACGGCGCCCTGGCGCCGGAATCCTCCCTCGCGATCGAAGAGGGGCGATGGCAATACGGCTGGATGTGGGCGCAGGCCGAGACGATCTATGCGGGCTCGTCAGAGATCCAGCGCAACATCATCGCCGAGCGGGTGCTCGGCCTCCCGCGCGGACGATGACCACGACGGCCTGGGTTATCGACAAGGTGAAGTCGCGCATCGGCGTCGATGGGCCCGAGGTGACCGCGCCTGTCGAGGCGGGTCATTTGAGGCGGTTCGCCGAGGCCATCGGCGACCCGAACCCACGCTGGACGAAGGAAGCGCCGCCCACGTTTCTCGTCGCACTGGCGGCCGCGTCACTGCACCTGAACGACGCAGAAGAGTTCGGCCACTCTTGGCTCAACGGCGGCAACCGCTTTGAGTACTTCGAGCCGGTGCTCATCGGCGACCAGGTCACAGCGAAGGGCCGAGTCGTCGACGTTTACGACAAAGCGGGTTCGTCCGGCAACCTGCTGTTTATCGTCTTCGAAACCGACTACGTCAACCAGCGCGGTGAGCGGGTCGCTCGCTTGCGCGGAACCATGATCCGCAGATGATGAACGTGAAGGTCGGCCAGGAGATTCCCGAGCTGGTCAAACACCCGACGACGCGCCAGCTAGTGCAGTACGCGGGCGCGCAGGGCGACTTCTATGAGATCCATTACGACCAGGCTTACGCGAAAAGCGTGGGTCTGCCGGGGGTGATCCTCCATGGCCTGCTGAAGGCAGCTTTCCTCGGCCAGCTCGTCACCGACTGGCTGGGCGACCGCGGCACGCTCAAGACCTTTGAGGTGAGCTACCGCGGGATCGACCAGCCTGATCACGCATATCGCTGCCGGGGCCGGGTCACGAAGGTGGAGGGCGACGAGGTCGAGCTCGAGGTATGGGGCGAGGACGAGGGCGGCAAGCGGACCACAACCGGAACCGCTACCGTGCGGGTGGGCACCTGATGTTCTCGCTGTACGTGGTGCTGAAGTTCATCCACGTCCTCTCCGCCATCACGGCGGTGGGAGCGAACATCACCTACGGCGTGTGGAACGCTCGGTCGCAGGCCGACCCGGCCCACCTCGGGTTCACGCTCAAGGGGATCAAGTTCCTGGACGACCGGATCGCGAACCCGGCCTACGGCGTACTTCTGCTGACGGGGCTCGTGATGGTCTTCGTCAACCGCTGGCCGATCACGTCGCTGTGGATCATCCTCGCTCTCGTGCTGTTCGCGATCCTGGGCGTGCTCGCGGTGGCCGTCTACACGCCCCTGCTGCGGGATTTGATCAAGCTGGTCGATGCCGGAGACACGAGCTCACCTGAGTTCTCCAGGCTTTCGGGTCGGAATCGGATCATGGGTCCCGCCTTCGGCGTGATCGTGGTCTTGATCCTCGTCATGATGGTCTTCAAGCCGACCCTGTAAGTCCACAGGACGATCAGCACGGACGCATCGATCACGCAGTAACCGCCCGCGATCACGGAGGGCGGATTGCCGGAGGGGATGTGCGTCCACGGCGCCACCGGCATCCAGTACCAGTTGCCGAACGACGTGCCGAAGATCTCCAGCTCGCTGACGATGATGAAGATCGCGGCGAATAGCGGCCAGCGCGGTGAGCGGAGCAAGAAGTAGGCGAAGACGGGGAAGCACAGCGCGCCCTGCACGTCGACGCGCCCGGTGAAGGCGGGCAGCACCGTGAGCCCCGCCAGAGCCCACGCCCCGGCTGCGGCGAGGACGAAATGCGCCACGCGGCGGCCGTACCGCATGACCACCGGCGTCTGGGCGGCAAGCAGACCGAACAGGTAGACGATTCCGTGGCCAGGCGGCACGAAGAGCGGCAGGTTGTGGAGCCGGTACTGGTAGATGCCCCAGACCAGCGAGCCGAAGATCTCGAAACAAGTCGCCACGGCCACGCACGTCCACACCTGCGCGCGCTGCTCGCGCGGAGCTTTCAGCGCGGCGAGATAGAGGACCAAAAACGTCAGGACACCGAGCAGGTACTGCTGCCATACGGCGGTGACCCGGCTGTCCGCGAAAAGCCCGATCGGGGTGTAGACCAGGAGGTAGGCCTGCACCCAGTAGGGGTGCGCCCTGCGCGCGCCCGGCGAGGGCCGCAGGCCTACCAGCGCGCGTGCTACTTGATCGTGCCCCGCTCGTCGATCAGGCTGCCCTGGAGCGTCCATCCGGTGCCGTTCCAGGTGATGACCTGCTCCTGCATGATCGGGAAGTGGTCAGACGAGGTCGTCCTGACCTTGACGTTGGGCAGCAGGAACGGATTGGTCTCATTCAGTTTGTTGGCCGCGATGTCCATCACGTTCTTCCGTGTCATGACCGTGCCGGCTTGCTTCAGCACGTCGACCATCGTGTATGCGACCGCGACGCCGTAGATGTTGAAGCCGTCTTCAGGCTTGCAGGTCGAGCAGCTGGCGATCACCGTCTTGTACAGCTTCATGCCCTCGTCGTTCGCCCACTGCGGATCGGTCGGGTCCTTGAGGTAGCCGACGCTCGTCACGTTCTTCAACGCGGCGCCGGCTTTCTTGGCCAGGCCCATGTAGACCTGCGGGTTGGAGACCGAGTTGAGGTAGATGGTCGGCTCCCAGTGGAGGAGCGTGACCGTCACCAGCGACTTGATGGTGAATCCGGGGGTCGCGAAGATGAACAGCGTGTCAGCGCCCGAGGCCTTCAGCTTCGTGAGCTGGGCGGCCGTATTGGCGGCCGTCACGTCGTAGCTCTCCTTGGCCACGATCATCGAGGCGTTCGAGCCAAGACCGTCGGTCAGCCCTTTCAGATAGTCCTGCCCGTAGTCGTCGTTCTGGTAGAGGACGCCGATCTTCGCGCCGGCGTGGTTCTTCAGGACGTCCTGGGCGTAGATGTGCGACTCGCCCTGGTACGGGGGCTGCCAGCCAAGCGTCCACGGGTTGGAGCCGAAATCCTTGTTGAAGGTTGTGGCGCCGGTGGCGACGAACAGCTGGGGAACCTTCTTGCTGTTCAGGTAATCGCGCACGGAGACCTGGTCCTGCGTGCCGAGGCCGCTGAACATGGCGAAGACCTGGTCGTTCTCGACGAGCTGCTTGGTCAGGGGCACCGTCTGCGCGGGGTTGTACGCGTCGTCGAGGATCTTGAAGTTGATCTTGCGGCCGTTGACTCCGCCTTGGCCGTTCACGTATGTGAAGTAGGCGAGCTCAGCGTTGCCGATGGTGCCGTACGCCGCGGCGGGCCCCGACTGCGCGATTGTGTTGCCCAGCAGGATCGAGTCGCTGGTGATCCCGATGTCGGTCTGCGGAGTGGGGGTCGCCGTGCCGCCGCAGGCGGCCAGGGTGACGAAGAAGACCGCCAGCGCGGCCAACCGAGGTGCTTTTGGTCCCATAGAAATCCCTCCCACTTTAATGAACAGCTATTTAAACAGTCTGGGCGTCCGGCGGCATCTGTCCAGTCTCCCGATCACCCGCCCCGCGCAACCGCCGGTTCAGCGCGGCGTAGCCGGAATTGACCAGTCCGACGATCCCGTTCGGGGCGAACATCATGATCGCAATCAGCACCACGCCGTAGGAGACCGCCGGTCCCGCGTTCTTGACGGTGGACGCGATCTGGACTGGGATCCAGGCCTGGCTCGGCACCCACTGGTTCGACTCGATCGGCAGGAAGTACGCGAAGATCGCGCCCAGCAGCGGTCCGGGGATCGAGGCGAGACCGCCCACCACCGCTCCCACCAGGAGCTGGATCGACAGCGAGACCGGAAAGGTGTCCGGGCTGACGAAGCCGGTCGCCAGGCCGAAGAGCGATCCGGCCGTGCCGGCGTAGAAAGCGGAAATGCCGAAAGCCATCGTCTTGTAACCCGCGATGTTGACTCCCGAGGCGGCGGCCGCCACCTCGCCGTCGCGGATCGCGCGCATGGCGCGCCCGGGCCGGTGGCGCACCAGGTTCCACGCCACCCAGAAGAGCAGCAGCGCGCAGAACAGGGCGACGTAGTAGATCCACTGGTCGCTGCTCATGACTGTCCCGGTGACGGTCGCGAAAGTGTCCTGGGCGAATTGCGGCGGGTCAGGCTGGATGACCAGGATCCCCTGCACGCCGCCGGTCAACGCGTCCGGACGTTTGATGAGGCTGGGCGTAACCACCGCAAGCGCAAACGTGGCCAGGGCGAGGTACAGCGCGGACAGCCGCAGCGCCGGAATCCCGAACAGGAACCCGACCACCCCGGTCAGCAGGGCCGCGATCGGGATCGTGATCAGGTAGTCGAGCTTGTAATGGTGGGCGAGGATCGCCGAGGTGTAGGCACCCAGGGCCATGAACGCGCCATGGCCAAGCGAGAGCTGCCCGCTGTAGCCGACGAGGATGTTGAGTCCCATGATCGCGATCGCGAGCACCAGCGCCTGCGTCCATAGGCTCGTCTGGAAGCTGCTGATCACGGTGGGGAAGCCCACGAAAAAGATCACGACGATCGCGACGAGCCAGTAGCGGGGCGGCGCGGTGCGAATGCGCTGCAGCATCAGTGGCCCGCACCAGAGATCCGCAGCATCTTCGCGGCATCGGCGGCCGGAGCCAAGGAGACGACGAGCACGCGAGGGAGCGCATCGCGTAGATGCGTGACCGAGCGCGCGCAGGAGTCGACGCCGGCTTCAGCGCCAAAGGCGCCCGGCCGCCTAGGCCAGCGAAGATGCAAGGAGGCTCTGGGGTGGGCCACTTAGACTCGGCGGACCGCGGCTCGCCCGAAGAGTCCGTTGGGACGGATGATGAGGACGGCGATGATGATCGCCAGGCCGACCGCAAGCTGGAGATCGCCGCCCACAAACGGCAGATAGGCGCCCGCGAGATTGATGGTCACGCCGACGACCAGGCCGCCCACCACCGCCCCCAGCGGGCTCTCGATTCCGCCGAGGACCGCCGCGGCGAAGGCATAGATGATGATCGACTGCATCATGTTCGGCTCGAGCAGCAGGATCGGGGCGACCATGATCCCGGAAACCGCTCCCACCGCAGATGCAAGGCCCCACCCCAGCGCGAGCATCCAGCTCACCTGCACGCCGAGGAGGCGACTCGCCTCGGGATGGTGCGCGGCGGCGCGCAGCGTGAGACCGACGGTTGTGCGCTGAAGCAACAGGTAAATCCCAAGCAGCACCAGCCCCGACACGCCGATGACCCCGAGGTCGCGGTAGCTGACGAACACTCCCAGGAGGTCGACCGTGTCGGACGGGAATGGACTCGGGAACGAGCGAGGCACATAGCCGAAGATGAATCCCGCAAGCCCGTTGACCAGTGCGGCCAGACCGAGCGTGATGATGACCAGCGTCAGAATCGGCGCGCGCTCGACGGGGCGGATGACGACTCGCTGGATCAGCAAGCCGCCCGCGAAGGCGACCACGAGGGTGATGGGCAGCGCAATCCAGTAGCTCATGCCACGCGTGACCAGGGCGTAGGCGACGAACGTTGCGAACATCGCCATCTCGCCCTGCGCGAAGTTGACCAGGCCCATCGCGTTGTAGATCAAGACGAGCGCCAGCGCGAGGCTCGCGAAGATGCCGCCGGTGGCGATGCCGCTGACGACCTGCTGCAGAAACTCCTGCACTTGCCTAGTACCCGAGGTACGAGCGGCGGACCGACTCGTTGCCTTTCAGCTGCGCGCTTTCACCCCGCACCGCCACCCGCCCGACCTCGAGCACATACGCGGTGCTCGAAAGGTCGAGGGCGATTAGCGCGTTCTGCTCGACGAGCAGAACGGCGACGTGACTGGTCTGGTTGATCGACCGGATGATCTCGAAGATGGATCGGACGACAATCGGCGCGAGGCCGAGCGACGGCTCGTCGAGCAGCATCAGTCGCGGCTTCATCAGCAGGGCGCGGGCGATCGCGAGCATCTGCTGCTCACCGCCCGACAGTGTGCTGGCCGACAGCCGTCGCCTTTCCTTCAATACCGGGAAGTATTCGAAGACGCGGTCGTAGTCCTTTCTCACCTCGGCGCCATCCTTCCGGAGGTGGGCGCCGAGCTTGAGGTTCTCGTCGACGGTGAGCTCGGTGCAGATGCCTCGCCCCTCTGGCACATGCGCGATGCCGCGCCGCACGATGTCCTCGGTCGGCATGTGTCGCAGCGAGCGGCCGTCGAACCGGATGTCTCCGCTCCACCGCACGCCGCCGGTGACGGCACGCAGCGTCGTCGTCTTGCCGGCGCCGTTTGCGCCCAACAGCGAGACCACGCCGGCTTCCGGCACCGACAGCGACACTCCGTGCAGCACCGAGGTCGGCCCGTAACCCGCGTGGACGTCTTCGAGCTCGAGAAGGGCCACTGCTAGGCGGCGCCGAGGTAGGCTTCG
>VBGV01000322.1 GCA_005880755.1 Chloroflexota bacterium | reverse complement strand
TGATGAATCCAAAGCCACGATCCGAAACCAGCTTTTTGATAGTGCCTGTGGGCATTACCATCTCCTATCTCTCGAACGGCGGGGCCTACTCATCTAGCGGGCCCGTTCGAGAAGATAGAAGCCTGCGGTGAGCGCCGGCGCTTCGCCAGCTGGGGACAGTATACCCGGAATCGGAAAGGCCTAACCTCGGGCCGCTTCGGCCAGCCTGCGGGCCCTTGACTGGTCGACCTCGGTGAGATGGCGCTTGCGCAGGCGCAGGTGCTTGGGCGTGACCTCGAGCAGCTCGTCGTCGGCAAGGAAATCCAGCGACTGCTCGAGGCTCAGCTTCGAAGCCGGCGTGAGCCGGACGGAGATGTCTGAGGTGGACGAACGAATGTTGGATTGCTTCTTTTCGCGACAGACGTTGACCCGGATGTCTCCGGGCCGTTTCTGGATGCCGACGACCATGCCCTCGTAGACCTCTTCGCCAGGTTCGATGAAGGTGGTGCCACGCTCCTGCGCCCCTGCGAGACCAAACGCCAGCGTCTTGCCCGGTGAGGACGCCGTCAGGGCCCCGTTGCGCTGCTCGCGAAACTCGCCCACCCAGGGTCGGTAGCCGATGCCGATCGAGCCCATCAATCCTGTGCCCGCGGTGAGGGTCAGGAACGTGTTGCGAAAACCGATCAGGCCGCGCGTGGGGATCATGTACTCGAGGCGCACGCCGCCCTTCCGGTCGTAGCTGATCTCGATCATCTCGCCGCGACGCTTGCCCAGGGCCTCTGTCACGGCGCCGACATAGTCCTCCCGCACGTCGACCGTCAGATGCTCCAGCGGCTCCATGCGCTGGCCGTTGATCAGCTTGATGATGGCCTCGGGCCGCGACACCTCGAACTCGTAACCTTCGCGTCGCATCGTCTCGATGAGCACCGCCAGGTGCAGCTCGCCACGACCGCTGACCAGGTACCGCTCGGCCTGGTCGGTATCCGCGACGTGCAGGCCGAGGTTGGTATCGAGCTCGCGATACAGGCGCGCGCGGATCTGGCGCGTGGTCGAGAACTTGCCTTCGCGCCCCGCGAACGGCGACGTGTTGACGCCGAAGGTCATGCGGACCGTCGGCTCTTCGATCTCGATCCGCGGCAATGCATCCGGTGCCTCCGGGTCGGCCAGGGTGTCGCCGATCGCCACTCCATCCAGACCCGTCAACAGGACGATGTCACCGGCCGTCGCCTTCGGCACCGCGACGCGGTCGAGGCCGCGGTAGACGAGGACCTGGACGACCTTGAGACGCTGCGGCTCACCCTCGCTGGCCAGCACCGCGACCGCGTCGCCGGCCGCGATCTCGCCTCGCGAGATGCGGCCGATCGCCATCGTGCCCGTGTAGTCGTCATAGGCGCGATTCGCGACGAGCATCTGAAAGCCGCCCTGCTCGACGACCGGCGGCGGAACGTGCTCGATGATGGTTTTGAAGAGCGGCTCGAGGTCGTCGCCGAGCTGGTCAGGTTGCAGTCCCGCTCGGCCCTGTTTTGCGATCGAGTAGATGACCGGAGCCTCGAGCTGGTCAGCGTCCTCCGCCAGCTCCAGAAACAGGTCGTGGACGCGGGCAAGGGTCTGAGCCGGGTCAGCGTTGGCGCGGTCGACCTTGTTGATCACGATGATCGTCCGCAGGCCCACCTCGAACGCCTTGCGCAGGACGAACCTCGTCTGCGCCATCGGCCCCTCGGCGGCGTCGACGAGCAGGAGGCATCCGTCGGCCATGTTGAGGACGCGTTCCACCTCGCCACCGAAGTCGGCGTGCCCGGGCGTGTCGATGATGTTGATGGTCACGTCGCCGTGACGGACCGACGTGTTCTTGGCCAGGATCGTGATCCCCTTCTCCCGCTCCAGGTCGTTGCTGTCCATGATCAACGTCCCCACTTCCTGGTTGTCGCGGAAGGTGTGGCTCTGCTTCAAAAGGGCGTCGACCAGCGTCGTCTTGCCGTGGTCGACGTGGGCGATGATCGCCACGTTCCGGATGTCATGTCGGAGGTTGGTCACTGGACTTGGCAATATACGGGCTGCCGATGCGGACCCGAGCCCTCCTTGCCCTCCTCGCCGCCCTGTGGCTCACCGCCCTGGCCACGCTTTCGGCCCAGGCGGATGAAGCCTGGGTCATCACCTCGTTTCATTCCGACATCCGCATTGCAACCGACTCCTCGCTCTCGATCTCCGAGGACATCCGCGTCGATTTCGGCTCGCTGCAGAAGCACGGCATCTTTCGGACCATCCCCACCCGCTACCGCTACGACGATACGCACGACCGCTACTACGACCTCACCGTCCGGTCGGTGACTGACGGGTCGCGTCCGGTGCCGTACACGACGTCGGTCGTCGAGGACAACGAGGTGATCAAGATCGGCGACGCGAACCTCACCGTCAGCGGAGCGCAGCGTTACGTCATCGCCTACAAGGTCGTGGGCGCGATGAACTCCTTCGGCGATCACGACGAGCTTTTCTGGAACGTCGACGGCGGCCTCTGGCCGGTGCCCAAGCAGAAGGTAAGTGCGACCGTCTTCATTCCGACGGGCTCCTTCCAGAAAGCCGCTTGCTATCAGGGTCCGACCGGTTCGACCGAACCGTGCACCAGTGAGAACACATCGAGCTCCGCCACGTACTCGTCGACGCGCGAGCTTGGGTCGGGCGAGCAGATGTCGGTGGTAACCGGGCTGAACAAGGGC
>VBGV01000353.1 GCA_005880755.1 Chloroflexota bacterium | reverse complement strand
TCGACCGACGTGGCGAGCCACCCGGCGACGAGCTACCACTTCAAGAGCTCGCCCAACGAGCACATCCGCGCTTACCGCGACCATGTGCTCGACAGGCTCGGCAAGGTGGCATTGGTCGACGTTCGCTCGCCCAAGGAGTACTCCGGTGAGCTGCTTGCGCCGGAGAACCTGCCGCAAGAAGGCGCGCAGCGCGGCGGCCACATCCCGACCGCGGCGAGCATTCCCTGGGGCACCGCCGTCAACACCGAGGACGGGACGTTCAAGAGCCTGGACGAGCTGAAGGACATCTACGGCGGCAAGGGCGTCGTGTCGAACAAGGAAGTGATCGCCTACTGCCGCATTGGCGAGCGGTCGGCCCACACATGGTTCGTGCTGCACGAGCTGCTCGGCTATCCCGACGTGAAGAACTACGACGGCTCGTGGACCGAGTGGGGCAGCTCGATCCGGGTCCCGATCGAGAAGTGAGCACCCCAACAACGGTCGTCGACCATTCGGCGCTGAAGGTCAACCAGACCGGGATCGTGGCGACCGTGCTGGTCGCCTTTGTGGGCAGCCTCGCGTGGCGGCCTCTGCTCGTGTTGATCCCGCTGCTGGCGATCGTGCTGCTGCTGGGCACGTTCGTGCCGCAGCTTGCGTTGTTCAAGCAGTTTTACTTCCAGGTCCTGAAGCCGCGCGCCATCGTCAAGCCGCGACCCGTGCAGGACCGGCCGGAGCCGCACAACTTCGCCCAGGGATTGGGCGGAGTTTTCCTGGCGGTGGCGTCGGTCTTCTTGATCCCCGTGCCGGTCATCGGCCTTGCGCTCGCGCTTCTGGTCGCGGTGCTGGCCTTCGTCAACCTGGCGTTCGGCTACTGCGTGGGCTGTCAGATCTTCTTCCAGCTCGAGCGCAGGGGACTTCTAAGGGCGTGAGTGCGCAACTCTGGGCCTTGGCGGCGGTTGGCTTGATCGTGCTTGCCGCCGCCAGCCTGGAGAACCTGCGCTCGCGACGAGCTCGCCGGCTTGCCGCAGGTGCCACCGCAGCGCCCGCTCAGGAGCCGTACATCCTTTACTTCACCGGCGACAGCTGCACCGTCTGCCGCACGCACCAGGAGCCTGCCCTCACTCGACTCGGCGACGTGCGCATCGACAAAGTCGATGCGGTGGCTGACCGCGCGCTTGCGGATCGGTTCCACGTCTACACGCTGCCGACGACCGTGGTCATGGCGCCCGACGGCCGCGCCCTGCACGTGAACTACGGTTACGCGCCGGCGCCCAAGCTCGAGCGACAGCTGGCCGAGGCTCGGGGAATCGCGTTCAGCGCGGCGACCGCTTAGCCCCATAAGCTGGCGGCGTGACCCGTCGCCTCGCACTGGCCGCGTTGATTCTCTCGCTCGCGGCCGCATGCAGTGAATCCGCTCCGTCGAGTCACCAACTGGTGCTGGGTGCGATCTACCCGCTGAGCGGTCCGCAGGCCCAAGGTGGAAAGCGGGAGCTTGCGGGGGTGCAGGCTGCGCTCCGAGTCTCGGGGGCCGACGTGCGATTGCAGGTGATCGACGCCACGACGCCCGAACAGGCAAGTGTGGCGGTGGACAGGCTCGTGCGCGACTACCACGTGCCCGCGATCCTTGGCACCTATGGCAGCACGCTTTCCGCCGCCGCGTCGGCGCGTGCCGAAGAGCTGAAGACCGTTTACTGGGAGACGGGCGCGGTCGCCGATCCGATCACGGTCCACCGGCACTACGTCTTCCGCACCGTCGCCACCGGCAGCGCGCTGGGCCGCATGGCGGTCACGTTCAGCCACGACGTACTGCTTCCCGGCTCGCATCTGGCGGCGCCGCGGGCGGTGATCATCCGGGTGGACGACATCTACGGCCGGTCGGTGGGTGGCGGGGAACAGGAGCTCGCAAAGTCGATGGGCATCAACGTCGTCGACGTGATCGAGTACAGCCCGAACGCGTACGACGCGAACGTGATCGCCGCGCGCCTGGCGCAGGACCGTCCGGACTTCCTCTGGGACGTCAGCTACCTCGACGACGGCGTGGCGATCTGGAACGCAATCCTCAACAGCCACGTGACGTTGAAGGCTGCGATTGGCACCAGCTCGGCCTTCTGCATGCCTGAGTTCAGCCGGCGGCTCGGGGCCGGATCGGTGGGCGTTTACGCGGCGGACAAGCCGGACGCGGACATCAGCCAGGCGGCGTTGTCGCAATCGGGCCGAGACCTGCTGGCACGGGCGCAAGCGGCGTACAGCGGCGGAACGATGGACATCCCCGCTGTGGCCGGCTTCGTCGGCGGGTGGACGTTGTTCCACG
>VBGV01000352.1 GCA_005880755.1 Chloroflexota bacterium | reverse complement strand
CACGGACACCGAGATCCTGTCCGCCCAGACCCGGCTCGCCGCCAGTGAGGGGTTGTTCGCCGAACCGGCCTCGGCCGCTCCGCTGGCGCTGCTCTTCCGCCTGGTCCGCGACGGCAAGATTGACAAGGACTCCACCACGGTCGTCGTTTTGACCGGGTCCGGCCTCAAAGACCCTGACGCAGCGCTGAAGAACGTGGAACCTCCGATAGAACTGGACGGAGACGCCCGCACACTCGCTAAGGTCTTGAAACTGTGACGCCGCTGTGAGAATCAAAGTCCCCGCCTCGATCGCCAACATCGGCCCGGGCTTCGACTGCATGGCGATGGCGATCGACCTGTGGCTCGAGGTCGAGGCCAACGAGGCCAACCGGCCGGCCTGGGACTACGAAGGCGAGGGCTCCGACTACCTGTACGCGCACGAGAATCCATTCACCCGGCTGAACATGAAAGGCCGGGTCCGCAGCGAGATCCCGCTGGGAGTCGGTCTCGGGAGCAGCGCCGCCGCCCGGCTGGCCGCCTCCGCCTTGAGCAGCCCATGGGACGTCAAGAGCCACGTCGTCGATGCCGGTGCCGACGAGGGCCACTACGACAACGTCGCCGCGGCGGCCTCAGGCGGGATCCGGATCGTGTCCGAAAAGGTGGACGAGAAGCTGCCCAACCCGGGGTGGGGTCTGGCGCTTTTCATCGCCCACCTGCCTCTGCCCACGGAAAAGGCGCGTTTCGTGCTGCCCGACACGGTTTCCCTGGGCGACGCGACCTTCAACGCGGCCCACACCGCGCTCCTGGTGCGCTCGATCATGTCGAAACGACCTGGATTGCTGGGCGAGGCGCTGCGCGATCGTCTCCACCAGCCATACCGCCTGCACCTCTATCCGTGGGCGGAAGAGGTGATCCACGTCGCGGAGGCGGCCGGCGCGTACGGCGCGGCGATCTGCGGCGCCGGGCCGAGCGTCTTCGCCTTCTGCGCGCCGTCGCAGGCGAACCGGATCGCCAAGGCGATGGAGGAAGCGCATCCCCTTCGCGGACGGGCCCTGGTGACCAAGATCACCGACAAGGGCATGTTCCGCACGCTGTGATCGTCCAGAAGTACGGCGGCACGTCCGTCGGATCGGCCGCCCGCATCCGCCGCGTCAGCCGCCGCATCGCCAACACAGTCAAGCAAGGTCAGCAGGTCGTCGCCGTCGTGTCCGCGATGGGTCACACCACCGACCGCCTGATCGCCCTCGCCCACAGCATCAACACCGAGCCGTCGGGGCGCGAGCTCGACATGCTCGTGGCCAACGGCGAGACCATCACCGCGCCCCTGGTCGCGATGTGCCTGCAGGGGATGGGCGTGCCGGCGGTGTCGTTGTCGGGAGCGCAGGCAGGGGTCCGCACGAGCGAGCATCACTCGCGCGCGCGCATCCGTGACATCAAGCCGGACCGCATCGTGGAGGCGCTGCGGAACCAGCAGGTCCCGGTCGTCGCCGGCTTTCAAGGAGTGACGGAGGAGCTCGAGATCACGACCCTGGGTCGCGGCGGCTCGGACACGACCGCCGTCGCGCTCGCGGCCGCGTTGCAGGCGGATGCCTGTGAGATCTACACCGACGTCGACGGCATCTATACCGCCGACCCGAGGGTCGTGAAGTCGGCGAGAAAGCTGACCCACATCCAGTACGACGAGATGCTCGAGCTGGCCGCCGTTGGTGCGCGTGTCATGCATCCGCGCGCGGTCGAGATCGGAGAGCTGTACGGCGTGCCGATCCACGTCCGCTCGAGCTTTCACGATGGCGTCGGTACGATGATCGTCGCCCAGGTTCCGATGGAAGACCGCCAACGAGTGCGCGGAATCGCACAAGAGACCAACGTCGCGAAGATCACGGTCGTCGGCGTGCGCGACCGTCCCGGTGTCGCGGCCGCGATCTTCGAACCGCTCGGCGCCGCGGGAATTTCGGTCGACGTCATCGTGCAGAACATCGGCCGGTCAGGCCACACAGACCTCACGTTCTCAGTCGCCGAGTCGGACCTGAAGGCGGCGGAAAAGCTCGTCAAGGTTGCGGCCAAGAGCGTCGGCGCAACGCGGGTTTCGTCCGCCGGTGGGATCGCCAAGCTTTCCATCGTGGGCACCGGCATGCTCGGCGCGCCGGGCATCGCGGCTCGGATGTTTCGCGCGCTGGCGGACGCGGGAGTCAACATCGAGATGATCAGCACATCGGAGATCCGCATCACGTGCATGGTCTCCCGCGACCAGGTCGAGAAAGGCGTGCGGATCCTGCACAAAGCATTCGAGCTGGACGTCGAGTAGTTGCCGGTAAACGTCGCCATCGTCGGCCCGGCCGGGGCCGGCAAGACCACGCTGTTCAACGCGCTGACCGCAGGCCGTGGCGCGGATGGCGTGGGCATGGTCGACATCCCTGACGAGCGGCTCACCCGGCTTGCCGAAGCCGTCAAGCCGGCCAAGGTCACCGCCGCGCAGGTGCGTGTGGAGGACTCGCCCCCGGGCAGCCGCGCGCAGCGCGTGGCCTTCGCGCGCCAGGCGGATGTCCTGCTGAAGGTCGCCCGATGCTTCGGTCCGACTCCGGATCCCGCCGCGGACCTCGAAGAGTTCGCGCTCGATCTCGTGCTCGCCGACCTGGCGTCCGTGGAGAAACGGCTCGAGGTCGTGGCCAAGGAGGCGCGAGCGGGGAAGAAGGATGCGCAGGCCGAAACCGATGTCTTGAATAGCGCCAAGCAGCACCTCGACGCGGGGCAGCAGCTGCGCACGATGACTCTCGAGCCGGACCAGCGCGCGATGCTGCTGGGAATCTTCCCCGTGACTCTCAAGCCCGCGGTTTACGTCGCCAACGTCGCGGAAGAGCTTCTGCCTGACGGCGGCGAGCCCGCGTCGAAGGTCAAGAAGCTGGCCGAGGCGGAAGGGGCGCCGTCGATCGCGCTCTCGGCCCGCCTCGAGGCGGAGCTGGCCGAGCTCGATCCCGCGGAGCAGGCCGAGATGCGCGCCGGCTACGGCATCGACGAGTCGGGCCTCGGCCGCATCGCGCGCGCGGTCTGGGAGGCCGGAGGTCTCATCACCTACTTCACGGCCGGCGAACCCGAGGTCAGGGCCTGGCCCTGCGAGCGCGACGCGCCCGCGCCGGTGGCAGCCTCGAAGATCCACACCGACTTCGAAAAGCACTTCATCCGCGCCGAGGTGACCTCGGTCGACGAGCTTGTGGCCGCCGGCTCGATGGACGCGCTGCGCGCGGCCGGCAAGCTTCGCGTCGAGGGCCGCGACTACAGGGTCAAAGACGGCGACGTGATCTTCTTCCGCATCGGGCGCTAGGGTCGAGAATTTCCGCATGGCCCAGTTGAAGTTCAGCGCTGGACACGTCTGGGTGAGGGTCGAGGGCCCCGACGCGGTGCTGGGCCTGAGCGATTACATCCAGGACCAGATGGGCGAGATCACCTCCCTCGAGCTGCCCGACATCGGCGACCTCATCCGCGCCACGCGCCGCATGGGCAAGGTCGAAGTCGAAGACGTTTTTTCACCGATCGAGGCGCCCATCACCGGTGAGGTCCTCGAGATCAACACCGAGGCCGTTGCGAATCCCGACCTGGTCAACAGCGACCCTTACTCCGACGGCTGGCTGCTGCGCGTGCGGATTGAAAATCCAAACGAGCTCGAGGAGCTGATCAGCGAGGAGGAGTACGCCGACCTGACCACAGAGGTCTAAGTCAGGCCATATGCCTCGCGGGTCGACCGGCGGAGCAGTAAGACGAGGATCGGAATTCCAAGGATCACGAGTGACCAACCCGAGGAGACGATGACAG
>VBGV01000351.1 GCA_005880755.1 Chloroflexota bacterium | reverse complement strand
AAAACGTCGCCTTCGGGCTCCAGGTTGGCGACCTGCGCGTCTCGGACGAGGAGGCGAGGGACCGCTCCCTCGACGCGCTGGAGGCGGTCGGTCTGGGCGACCGCGGCGACGCCTACCCGCACCAGCTTTCCGGCGGGCAGCAGCAGCGCGTCGCGGTGGCCCGCGCGGTGGTCGGCCAGCCGCAGCTCCTGATCGCGGACGAGCCCACGGGCAACCTCGACCAGGAGACGGCCTGGCAGATGATGGACCTGTTCGAGGACATCGCCGCGTGGGGCACGGCCGTCCTGGTCGCGACCCACAACGTCGAGATCGTGACCCGGCTTCAGCGGCGCGTCCTGACCCTGGTCCAGGGCCGGCTCGTGCGCGACCAGCCGGCGGGGCGGACGGGGAGGATGGCGTGGCTGGCGTCCTCGTGAAAGGTCGCTTCCCGCGACGCAGGCTCATCCAGGCCGTGGCCACCAATCTCGTGCGTCACCTGTTCGGAGGCGCGGCCCGGAGCTGGGCCCGAAACATCGGCAGCACGGCGCCCGCCCTCGGCTCGATGACGCTGTTGCTCCTGATGTCCGGGCTGGTCGGCCTGACCGGTTTCGCGCTCCACAACCTGGAGCAGGTCGAGGCCGGCCAGGCTTCACTGCTTCACGTCTACCTGCGGGATGACGCGAAGCCGCCCGACGTCGCCTTGCTATGGCGTCATCTTTTGAGCGACGCTCGCGTCGCGGGCGTGACCTACGTCAACAAAGACCAGGCCCTCGAGCGCGCGCAGCGCATCCCGGGACTGCCGCAGCTGGCTGACGCCACCGAGAGCAATCCGTTTCCGGCCAGCCTCGACGTGCAGGTCAAGAAGATCGACGACGTGGCGGCCATCGATGCGCTGGTTCGTTACGACGTAGCCGTCGACCCTGTCTATCCGACTTCATATGACAGGGGCGCGTACCAGCGCATCCAGGCGGTGCTGTTCGGCACCGCGGTGGCGGGCTTCGCGCTCCTGGGCCTGCTGGGGTTCGTGGCGGTGACCGTGACCATGAACAGCATCAAGGCCGCGATTCACGCCCGCCGGGACGAGATCTCGATCATGCAGCTGGTCGGCGCGCCGCGATGGATGGTGCGCGGTCCGTTCGTCGTCGAGGGCGCGATCACGGGCGCTATCGCGGGTGTGCTCGCCGGCCTGATCACGTTCGGGTTGACCTTCGCCGGGATCACGGCGGCGTCGGGCGCCTTCATGCGTTTTGCGCCTGGCGTCACCGTCACGGTGGCTGCCGCCGCGGCGGCGATCGTCCTCCTGGTCGGTCTGGGCCTTGGCTCAGGGTCATCACTCATCAGCCTGCGGAGGCACATGGAGACGTGAGAGGCGGGCTGATCGCTCTCGTCCTTGCCGTTCTCGTGCTCGGTGCCGACGGCATTGCCGCGACCGCGGATGGGACGCCTTCCGATCCTGCACAGCAGCGCGCGATCATCGACCAGGTCCGGGCCCAGCTGGGAAGCAACCTGGCCGACGCGATGGCCGCCCAGCAGCAGCTGCGGCAGTCGCTGGAGGACAACGCCGCGCAGCAGCGGGTTGTGCAGGGCAAGATCGCCGCCGCCGAGGCGAGGATCGCGGATCTCGACATGCAGATCGCCGAGTCACAACGGCGCGAAACCCTCCTGGCCAGGCGCATCGAGGCCAAGCGCACGCAGCTCCGGCAGCTGGCTCGCGCGGCCTACGCCGCCCCGGAGTCGGCGCTCGTGATCCTGGCCGAATCGCAGAGCCTGGGCGACCTTTTGACCCGCATCTCCGACCTGAACGTGGCCGGCGCGCAAGCGGCGGAGATCAAGGAATCTCTGAAGCAAGACCTGGAGGCGCAGCAGAAAGAGCGAGAGAAGCAGGAGGCCGCCCGTGTCGAGCAGGTCAAGCTGCGCGATCAGCTCAACTCAGACCTCTCCCAGCTGAAGACCCTCCA
>VBGV01000054.1 GCA_005880755.1 Chloroflexota bacterium | reverse complement strand
ACCGATGTTGGCGATCGAGGCGGGGACTTTGATTCTCACAGCGGCGTCATAGTTTCAAGACCTTAGCGAGTGTGCGGGCGTCTCCGTCCAGTTCTATCGGAGGTTCCACGTTCTTCAGCGCTGCGTCAGGGTCTTTGAGGCCGGACCCTGTCAAAACGACGACCGTGGTGGAGTCCCTCGCGATCTTGCCGTCGCGCACGAGGCGGAAGAGCAGCGCCAGCGGCGCGGCCGAGGCCGGTTCGGCGAACAACCCCTCACTGGCGGCGAGCCGGGTCTGGGCGGACAGGATCTCGGTGTCCGTGACCGCCGCGATGATTCCGCCCGATTCGTCGCGTGCCGAGGTGGCGCCCTCCCATGACGCCGGGTTGCCGATCCGGATGGCCGAGGCGACGGTCTTGGGGTTGGCGACCGGCGTCCCGGTCACGATCGGGGCCGCGCCCTCGGCCTGCGCGCCCACCATGCGCGGCAGCCGCGTTGCATGTCCAGTGGCGTGGTATTCCTTAAAGCCCTTCCAGTACGCGGTGATGTTGCCGGCGTTCCCGACGGGCAGCATCACGTAGTCGGGCGCGTCACCGAGCGCGTCCACGATCTCGAACGCGGCCGTTTTCTGACCCTCGATGCGGTGGGGAT
>VBGV01000053.1 GCA_005880755.1 Chloroflexota bacterium | reverse complement strand
GACGCGGCTTCCACCCTCGAGCGCCTTGGCCACCGCGACCACCATGCCCCGGTCTTTGAAAGAGCCCGTCGGATTGAGGCCCTCGTACTTGAAGTAGAGGTGCTTCAGGCCGAGCGCGCGGCCGATGTTGCTGCTCGGCACGAGCGGCGTCGAGCCCTCGCTGAGGTCGACCTCCGGCGTGGCGGGTCCGATGGGCAGGTGTTCGCGATAGCGAGCTATGACACCCATGCCTCGACTCTTCTAAAAGACGCGAAGGAACGACGACACCGCGTGCACGGGCTCGAGCCGCTCCATCCGCTCCCGCGCCTTCTGCAGGCTGGCGTCGAGCGATGGATGGGTCGTGACCACCAGCTCCGCCGTCATATCGTGGGACCACGCGTCCTTCTGGATGAAGCTCGAGATGCTGACGCCCTCTTCGGCGAACACCTGGCCGATGGCCGCCAGCACGCCGGGCCGGTCGTCGACGCGGATCCGGTAATACGCGCGCGTCTTCACCTCGCCGATGGGGACCACGCCGATCCGGTCGTCGAAACTGAAGGATGGACGGCTCTGGACGCCCCGACGGATGGAGCGAGCCAGGTCGATGAGATCGCCGACGACGGCTGACGCGGTCGGCCTGCCCCCCGCGCCCTGTCCCATCAGCAGCACCTTCCCGACCAGGTCGCCTTCGACGAACACCGCGTTCTCCGCGCCTTCGACACGGGCCAGCGGATGGTCGAGCGAGATCATCGCCGGATGCACGCGCGCCTCCACCCTCCCGGTGTGACGCTGCGTGTGCGCGACCAGCTTGATGGCGTAACCGAGCTCGCGCGCGTATCGAAAATCGACCGGCTCGATCCCTTGGATCCCCTCGCGGTAGATCTCGTCGGGCCGGACCTTGATCTCGTACGCGATCGACGCGAGGATGGCGAGCTTGTACGTCGCGTCATAGCCGCCGACGTCTTCGGTCGGGTCAGCCTCGGCGTAGCCTGCGTCCTGCGCCTCGCGCACCGCGTCCGCCATGGACAGGCCGGCCGCAGCCATGCGCCCGAGCACGTAGTTGGTCGTGCCGTTGATCACCGCGGAAACGCTTTCGATTCGGTTGGCCTGGAGGTCGGTCCGGAACGTGCTGATCAGCGGGATGCCACCGCCGACGGCCGCCTCGAAATACACGTCGACGTTTTTCTCCGCCGCCTGGTCGAGGAGCTCGGGGCCGTGCTTGGCCATGACGACCTTGTTCGCGGTGATGACGTGCTTGCCCGCCTGGATCGCGCGCTCGATGTACGACCGCATCGGCTCGTCGCCGCCAGCGACCTCCATCACGACCTCGACCCTGGGATCGTCCAGGATCGCGTCGGGGTCGGCGGTCAGCAGGTCCGGCGAGATGTCGATCGTGCGCCTCTTGGTGACGTCGCGGACGAGGACCTTTTGCAGGCACAGCTCGACGCCGGCCCGGCGCGAGAGCTGCGGACCCCAGGTGAGCATCCGCTCGGCGATCTGCGAGCCGACGGTGCCGAGGCCGATCAGGCCGACGTTGAGAGGGCGGGCTTGCGACATCGATGTCACGACCCCGAGCGCCGAAGCATATTTCGCGCCATCGGCGGCCGGAGCCAAGGAGACGACGAGCACGCGAGGGAGCGCACCGTGGTGCGTGACCGAGCGCGCGCAGGAGTCGACGCCGGCTTCAGCGCCGCAGGCGCCCGGCCGCCTAGGGCGCGAAGATGCGAGGCGCTTCGGGGGCGTGACATCTCAGGCCGCTATTCTCCCTGCCGTGGCGCTGATCTTGCGCGAGAGCGACGTCCAGGACCTGATCGAGATGGACGAGGTCATCGCCTCGCTCGAGCAGGCGATGCGGGAGCTGGGCGAGGGCGAAGCCCAAAACGAGCCGCGGCGGCGGGCGTTCGCGCCGGGCGGTCTCCTGAACGTCTTGTTCGCCTCCTTCCCGGGCGGCAAATGCACCGGCCTGAAGGCGTATACCGTCTCCAACGGCCGGGTGCGGTTTCTCGTCGCCATGTTCCGGCTGGACGGTGCGCTCGAGGCGCTGATCGAGTCCGACTTCATGGGCGCCTACCGGACCGGCGCGGCGACGGCGGTGGCGGCCAAGGCGTTGGGACTGCCGGGCCCGGCGACCGTGGCGCTGATCGGCTCCGGCTGGCAGGCCGCCACCCAGGCGCTGGCGCTGTCCCGAGTCCTCGAGCTCAAGGAGCTGCGCGTCTTCAGCCGCAACGCCGAGCGCCGCGGGGCTTTCGCGGCCGAGCAGGCAGAGCAGCTGGGCGTGCCCACGATCGCTTCACCGAGCGCCGAGACCGCGATCCGCGGCGCTGACATCGTGGTCACGGTCACGACGAGCCAATCCCCGGTGCTGGAAGCCAAATGGGTCGAGCCACACGCCCTCGTCGCCGCCATCGGCTCCAACTACCGGAACCGGGCCGAGGTGCCCGCGGAGCTCGTCGAACGGGCGCAGACGGTGGTCGTCGATCAGCTGGCCGATGCTCAGCTGGAGAGCGGTGATCTAATCCAGGCCCACGAGTCGGGCAAGTTCGACTGGAACCAGGCGGTCGAGCTCGGTGCGGTGGTCGCCGGCCGCTGGGAGAAGCCCGAGAGGCCGGGGATAACCCTGTTCGAGTCGCACGGCCTTGCCCTGTGGGACCTGGCCGCGGCCACGGTGGTGGTTGCCGCCGCGCGCCGGCGTGGCGGCTACGACGAGGTCGAGTTCCTGGGCTAGTGGTGCATGTGGCTGTCGATCGGTTGCGCCAGGGCGCCGATCTGCAGCCAGGAACCCACCAAAAAGGCAGTCACGAGGATCACAACCAGTGCTGCGCTTGCAGTCGTGTAAACGACCCACGGCGATGGCCCGGCGGCGGCAAGACGGATCATCATGTCCGACCAGTCCGGGCCGTGCCGGGGTTTCCAGGTTTCAACGGTGGCCCGGATCATCCGGCTGACGTCTGTTTCGGAGGGCGTGTTCCGCCCGCCTGAAGTGGTTTTATCTTCCACGTAGGGCACCTTCATTACTCGAACGCGTGGCATCGCGCGCCGGGTCGTTTCCCATGGTTTTTCTCATTATCGCCACCGCTTTGGCGATCCTCGAGGCCACGGTCCCGGCGGGCACGCCGAGCACCACGGCTATCTCCTCGCGCGTCAATCCTTCGTAGTAGTGGAGGACGACCGCAGCCCGGAGCTTCGGGCTGAGGGCGGTCAGGGCTTTCTCGACCACGTCTCGCGCTTCGGCTCGATCGTAGTCGCGGCGGTCGGGCGCCATGTATAGGCGGGCGGGCAGGAAGCGGGCAAGCTTCTGCCGCCGGAGGTACGAGATGGCGAGGTTGATGCCGATGCGGCGAAGCCAGGCGCCGGGCGGCGCAGTCGGCGTGTACCGGGTGCGCGCGCGGTAGGCGCGGACGAAGGTCTCCTGGGTGAGGTCCTCGGCCGCGGCTGAGTCCAGCACGACGGCGCGGATCGAGCGGAACACCGAGTGGAATTCCTGGTCGTACAGCTGGCGAAACTGGGTCTTGGGGTCGAGCTGCTCGCCGTCGGGCACGCGCTTAGTTTGACGGGAGGGGTGCCGGAAGTCCCCACGTTTGGGGGGCTCGTCAGCCGTGCGCGCTTCAAACGGCTCTGATGCACGCGTCTGGCCTCAGGCGCGCGTCTTCGCTGAACCGATGCTGAAAACTTGGTGGGCCGGGCGACGCGGCTCATCGTCGGGAACGCGTGCCGATCTCAGCCGAAAGCGCCCGACCCCAAGGGGAGCGGGGGCTGGACGTTCCAGCCCCACCAGGCGAGTTCAGCTACGAAGCACTGATCGCGCCGATCCATGTGCCCCAGTGGCGCCCGAAGGCGGGCGGAGTGTTGACACCTGCAAACGTGTTGGCGTACTCGCCGGAAAACCAGATGTGGCCTGACCCGTCGAATGACGCCGCTTCGTAGTCACCCTATCGGCAGACGGGAATGACCTTGGTGCCGCAAAGCGTCGGCCGGCGCGAAGATTCGCCGGCCTTGAGCAGCACGCCTGCACCGCTGAAGTTCGCGTCGCCGGCGGCTCTACCAGCCGAGGCTAAGGGTGTGCCTTGATCTCCTCGCCCACGGCACCGACCGCTCTCATGATGGGCAACCAGTCCCAGACGATCCAGGAGTCCGAGATTCTGCCGTCGGCGACCTTGTACCAGGCGGTTGCCCTTGACTCCCAGCGGTTGCCGGTCGGCGCGTGACCCCGGAAGTTGCCCTTGTGGGTTCCAGTCGCACTCACGCCTACCGCCACCCAATCGCCTTCGCCAACGGTGTGCTCGAAAGTCATGTTGATGTCCGGGAAGGCTGCGACAAATCCCTGGGCGGCTTTGATGAGGCCCTCATGGCTGACAAGAGGAGCGAGCTGGTCGACCTCATGTCGTACGAACACCGCCTCCAGGTATCGGCGCACCACATCTTTCGCTTGAGCGGACATCTCGTTTCCCTCCAAACCCGTCAGACGAGGATGAAGCGCACTGTACTCGGGCGTCGGTCATCTGACTTGGCGAGTTCGTGTCGTTGGCGGCCCAACCGATCCGGATGGTCCGCCCTACAACGCCTTCGTTCGCGTTACGGAAGCATGGTGGGCCGTAGTTTCCGTGACGCGAACCAACCAATCACTCTGCCGGGGCTTCTAATCAGCCTGCGTTGATTTCAAGGCCAGCATGGCCCACTTCAGCGCGGTAGATGTCCTCCGCCTTGCGCTGGCCATTTGGTGCGAGTATTATTCGCGCGAAATGGTTTCGCAGCGATTGCGGCGGCAGGCACCGCGCCGCTACAGGATGGTGAAGCGCGCAGCAGGGGTCGACAAGACTCGCGATCAGATAGTCCGCGCTGCAGTCGCCATTCAGGCTAAGCAGGGGATCGCGGAAACCAGCTGGGCGTCGATCGGAGCGGTCGCGCACGTTTCGACCGCAACCGTGTACCGGCACTTCCCGAGCCTCGACTCGTTGATCCCGGCCTGCGCGCAGGCCACTTTCGCCGCCGGCGCCCGCCTGCCGACCGCTACAGAAATCGGGAAGCTGTTCGCCGGGCTCTCGTCCACCAGGGAACGTCTTCAGACGCTGGTCGTGGAGTCATGCCGCTGCTATGAGCGCGGCGAGGGATGGCTCGACGCGTGCAGACATGAGGCGCGAAACCTTCCCGCACTTGCGGCGGCTGTGCGGACCCAGGATCGGGCGCTGGAAGTCCTGATTGCGGCTGCCGCGGGCCCGCAATTGACTGGGGCGCGCGCGGCCGTGGTGAAGACGCTCATTGATTTCCCATTCTGGAAATCGCTCGTCGAGGCGGGCCGGCCCCGCCGCCAAGTCCCGTCAATCATCACCGACCTCGCGTTCAGCCTGGTCGAGCAAACAGTGAGGTAGGCCATGGATACCACGACCAAAGACCGCGTCTACTCATTGGCCGACGGGGAGGGCCCCGCTTACTGGTTCGTCGGGGCTCTATTGCAGCGTAAGGCCGGCACGGTAGAGACAGAAGGGCGGTTGGCACTGCTCGATCAGACCATGCCGCCCGGCTATGCCGTGCCGCGTCACATCCACATCAACGAGGACGAGGCCTGGTATGTACTCGAAGGCTCGATGACGTTCTACTGCGGCGAGCATGTGATCGAGGCGGCGGAGCGCAGCTGGGTATTCGCTCCCCGTGGCCTGGTTCACACCTTCAAGGTTGGGGCCAAGGGAGCTCGTGCGCTTACGTTTGCTTTTCCATCAACGTTCGCGGACTTCGTGGCTGAGATGGGCGAACAGACAGCTAAGTTAACCGTACCTACGCCTGGTCCGGTCGATGAGAGGCGTCTGGCCGAGGTGGCGCACAAATACGGCATCGAGATCGTCGGGCCGCCTCCGGACTAGGCTCGGCGGCAGTGATGCCGAGACGCGATTTGATTGCGATCCGGATTTGCGGCTAGCTGGTTCGAGTTTATGTATCGGATCGGCGGGCGACCCGGGACTCGAACCCGAATCGGTTATCCCCTCCGGCCCTCATACTTGCGCGTCTACCGGTTCGCTGCCACCGTCGCCGCGACCAGACGCTGGGCGCCGCCGAAGCGGACGTCGGTTCGCCCCGGAAAATAGGTGCGGACCGCCTCGTCTGGACCGAAGTGCATGATGTCGGCGAACCCGATCTCCCTCAGCAGCGCCTCGATCTCCTTGGGAATGAACAGGCTCAAGAACGGCTCGCCCGCCTCGGTCGCGAACGTGCGGATTGCAGAATCGAGCTCCAGCGCGATGCCGTGCAGAGCGGACAGGGGTTGGTTGTAGGTCAGGACGATCCGCGTGCCTGGCGCGCAAGTCGCGATCGTGGCCAGCGTCGAGCGGATCGCCTCGACCGTCAGGTACATGGTCACGCCGATCCACGAGAAGACGGCCGGGGCGGCGAAGTCGAAGCCGGCGGTCGTAAGCCCTCGCCGGAGCGTCTGGTGCTCGAAGTCGATCGGTGCGTAGGTGAGGTTGGCGGGTGGTCGGATGCCCATCTCTTGCAGCCGCTGTCGCTTCCACGCCTGCGACGCGGGGTGATCGACCTCATACACGCGCAGGTGGCTGACCAGATCTGAACGGCGATAAGCGAAGGAGTCCAGCCCGGCGCCGAGGATCACGTACTGCTCGACACCTTGCTCGACAGCCTTCTCGACGATGTCTTCCGGCAGCCGGGCGCGGACACACACCCAACGCGTGAAGCTGAGAAGAGATTCGGTGCTGAGCTCTGTTCGAAACCGGCGGGCGACCGCTGGACCGTCGTCTCCGGCAAGCCCCATCGCGAGTGGGTCGTCGAGGACCCACGGGGGAGGCTCTTCGCGATGCAGCGCCCTCGCAACCGCGGTCAGGACCGCGGTGCGACTGGGCCGGCGAGGGGTGACGGTCAACGCACGGAGATGTTAGTAACAGTGAAGCGATGGCGAAGCCAAGACTGGGCCTCGCCATCGCCCCGGGTTGGATCAGCTGCTCAGATTCTTCTCGGATCGGTTGTGAGCAATCTGCTCGCCTGCGACCGAGTTCGACGCACCCAGGCCCGCCTCAGACCGGTTGTGTGCGATCTGCTCCGCACCGGCGGCCGGCGCCGACACCGTGACGCTCGAGCTGTGGCTGGCGGACAGCGTCGCGACCATCGCGGGCGCGCTCACTGCGATTACCGCACCGGCCACGAAGGCCAGAAATCCGCTGATGGCGGCGGTTCCGAACGGAACCCGACGGCTGACGAGAGTGTTGACGTTTTGCATTTGACTCGACCTCCTGGTTGATGAGGCCAGCTTCCGCTTGCAAGCTCGACCGTTCATCGGTGAGCTCCCTCATTTCTCAGCCGGAGGTCGGGCGTGCCTCCTGGACGTTCAGCAGGCGGGCCAGGTCAGTGCGGTTGCGGGCACCTGTCCTGGCCAGGATGTTGGAAACGTGCCGTTCGACGGTCTTGCGGGACAGGAAGAGTCGGCCGGCGATCTCCGGATTGCTGTGCCCGGCGCCGATCAGCGTCGCTATCTCCCTCTCGCGATCGCTGAGCCTGTCGAGCGCACTTTCTCCAGCTCGAGCCTGGCCGCGCCGCCATGTGCGGACGCCGAGACGTCGCAGCCCAAGCTCTGCCAGATGTTGCTCGGTGGCCGCACCTACAGCGGCCGCTTGGTCACCAGCCTTTCGAAACTCCTCTGCTGCACGCCGCCGATCGCTTCCAATCAATGCGCCGGCGAGGTCCAGTCTGGTCCACAGCAGCGCGCCGACCAAGCCAAGTCGGTCCCTCTCCGCCAGAACCGCTTCGATCTCTGCGATGCCGGCGGGATCGCCCCTGGCGACCGCGATCAGGGCCGCCACATGCCTCCGCCAGAGCATGTCGTTCAACAATCCAGGACGCCCATTCTCGTCCCAGGCTTGCAGCTCTTTCTCCGCCTCTTCGAGGCGGCCCAAACGCGCTAACGACTCGGCTGTTTTGAGCGCCAGCTCGCGCGAACATCGCCGGCAGTCGGCGGCCAAGGCGTCTTGCCGACTGGCCTCTGCGTGCCGCTCAACTTCCAGGCTGCGACCAGGTTCGCCACACCTGGCCAGCCAGACAGAGATGTGCCAGTGGAGATGCATGCGGAAATGGGGCTGCGATTGGAGCTTCACCTCGCGTTCGAGACTGGCGATCGCATCGCGCCAGTCACCACGAGACAACCAGATCTGGTGGCGGAGGTCATGGATTGACCAGGTCCCCACCTTGATCATCGCGAATCGTTCCCCGCTGCCAGCGACCCGCCGCTCCAGCTCCACGCATTCCGAAATGACCTCGTCTGCCTCGTCCAAGTGACCTGTATCGATCAGCTTGCTGGCGAGGTTTGCGCCTGCTGAGAGAGTGAGCATGGGCAGCATTCGCTGTTGCGCTTGAGTCCATGCGAGCCGTGCGCTGGCGACGGCCTCCCCGACACGGCCGGCGAACATCAAGGCTGTGGCGCGGTCCTGCTCTGCCCAGATCGAACCCTCCTCTGAGCTGCCGGCCATCTGAGCCATCTCCTCGGCGATCTGCAATTGTGCCGGGCCATTCTCTTCAACCAAGGCAGAATCGAACGCGACCTGCAGGGCGGCCACGTAAGCATCGCGTTCGCGCGAATCGATTTCGACGGGTGGTTTGCCCCACAGCTGCCGAGCCTTTTCCGCCGCATCGAATGCAGCCCTTCGGCCCTCCCCTGCGCGATGCTTCTGGACCTGAAGCAAATTCGCCCGATGCGACTGGATCTCGACTGACAGCACGGGGTCATCGGTGGCTTGGCTCAGAGCGAGCTCAAGCAATGTAAACGCCTCTTCCTTTCGTTCCATGAGGCTCGCCGCAGCACGCGACGCCCCAAGAAAAGCGGTGGCGCGGAGCGTCGGATCAGAGACGCCAGACGCAAGATTGGTCCACCGGTCCAGGGCAATCTCCTGCTCACCCATCTCGGTGGCCAGCTGGGCGACCGCCAACCGAAGCGCGATCGCGACCGGCTCGGCCAATCCGCTCGCGTCCGCGAGACGCGCGAGCTCCAACAGTCCCTCACGCCCCAGAAGTCTTCGCCGCGGCGACTGCAGAACACGCAGAGCCAGCTCATCCGCGTCAAGGCCAGCCTCGCGACGATGGACGAGA
>VBGV01000350.1 GCA_005880755.1 Chloroflexota bacterium | reverse complement strand
AGAGGAATGGCGGGTGGTCAGGGTCGGGGACGAGGTTCATGTCATCCCTCCGGAGCAGCTGAGGACGATCTTCACTCGCGGACCCGACGTGCGCTGGGCGGCCTGACGCTCCGAGCGACCGACTTACACCTTTTTTACAGGGGACCGTCCTGGGGCGGACTAGCGTTCCTTTACCGACTGGGGTTCAGTTCGTGGAGGGAAGATTGTGAAGAAGGCATTGGTTGCCGCCACCATGGCGGTTGGTCTCCTGCTTGCGGCGCCCGGTGCCGCGGAGGCGTGTTTCACGTACTGCGACTGGGACCCGCTGGTCCTGGTCGTCACCCCGAGCGGGCATATCGTGCCGGTTTACGACAGCGTCTGGACGAACAGTGTCCTGGACCTCGGCGTGCCTCTCGAGAGCTACACGGCCAAGCGCGTCTTTGACTCCAGCGGACGCCCGGCGACGGCGGTCGACATGACGATCACGACGCCGACCGGTCTGCTGTTCAGGTACTCCTATCTGGCCCAGGTGACGACCGGCTTGCTCGGATCGGGCACGGTGCTCGCCTACAGCTACGGCACCAGCGGCGCACCGACACATCTGAAGTTCGTCTTGTCCCAGGCGTAGACCTTGGCGCCTCGCAGGCGATCTGAGATCTACCGTCTGGCCGTCGGCCTGACCGCCGCGGCGATCTTCGCCGCGACGTTCTCGAGACTGGCCGCGTCGGTTCCTGACGGTTGGATCGTCGCGTCGCTGGCTTTGGGCGGCCTGCTGGCGCTGCAGTTCCCTCTTCACGTCAGCCTGACGGAGAAGGTCAGCGTCGCGACCGCGGTGTTTTTCGCCGCCGTGCTGCTGCTGCCGGTCGCGCAGGCGGCGGCGCTGGTGGGCGCGATCTCGGGGATCGACATCGCCATCGCGGCGATGCGACGGGTCCTCGCGAAGCGCGAAAAACCGCCCCTAGGCCCCGTCTCACTTTCGATCTTCTTCAACGCCGCGCAGCTCTACCTCTCCGCCTGGGCGGCCGGCCTTGTCCTCCTGGCCGCCGGTGTTTCGGCCCGCGGAGGGATCAATAGCGGGCAGGACGCGGTGGCCGTGATCGCGGCGGCGGCCACGTTCTATGTAACCAACCACCTCCTCGTCGCGACCGCGGTCGGTTTGGCCACCTCGCGACATCCGCTCGCGATCGTGCGCACGGCGCAGAAGGTCGTGCTCGCCCAGTTCGCGTTCCTCTATGTCATCGGCGCCATCGCTGCGTACGCCGCTGCGCGGTGGCCCTGGCTGCCTGTGCTCGCCGTCCTGCCCGCGGTCCTGGCCTATCACTCTTTGCGGCAGCGCATCGAGATCCGCCGCGACGCGATGCGTGCGATGGAGCGCATGGCCGACGAGGTCGACCGGCGCGATCCGTACACGTACCAGCACTCGCAGCGCGTCGCGATCTACGCTCACGCCATCGCGCGCAAGCTCTCTTTCAGCGGTCCGGAGGTCGAGATGGTCGAGCTCGCGGCGAAGGTCCACGATATCGGCAAGATCCGTGTCCCGGATTCGATCCTCCTGAAGCCGGGCAAGCTGACCCCTGACGAGCGGCGGGTCATGGAGACGCATCCACGCCTGGGATTCGACATCCTGCGGCCGTTCAGCGAGTACGCGAAGGTGCTAGATCTCGTGCTCACGCACCACGAGCGATTTGACGGCCTCGGCTATCCGAACGGAACCGTGGGCCGGCGCCTGCTGTTGATGGCGCAGGTCATCCCCGTGGCCGACTCGCTCGACGCGATGACGTCCGCCCGAGCCTATCGCGGCGCGCGCTCGTGGGAGTCCGCCATGGAGGAGCTTCGCCGTGGCGCCGGCACGCAGTGGAATCCGCAGGTGGTCGAGGCGGCGGTGGCCGTCCTTGCGCAGGAGGACCGCGGGGTCGCGAGGCGCCCGAGCCCCACGGCCGCGATCGCCTAAGACTTCACCGGCCCGAAGCGGACGTCATGCTTCTCGCCCGGCGCCAGGAAATCCAGCAATCGCGACGCCTCTTCGATGACCTCCTGCCGCTCGCCTTTCGCGATGGGCTGGTCGAATGGAGTAATCACCAGACCGCCTCTGGCCGGCACCCACATCGCCCGGACAAAGCCGTCCACGAGGACCGAGCCCTGCATCACGCCGTTGCTGCTGAACATCCCCAAATGCTTGCCGGGGGGCAGGATCCGTGTTCGGTCCGCGTGCGCGAGGAGGATGTTGTCGAAGTCGGGGAGCAATCTCACCGGCACTGGGGTCGACGGGTCTGGTCGCGGTGCACGAGGCAGGTCGAAGAGCTCGACCCCCTGCTCGTTGCGAAAGACCTTGAGGCGAGGCCGCAGGCTCTCGAAGGTCTCGCGCATCGCGAGGCCGGACCACAGTCGCATGTCAGCAGCTGACGCGGGCCCGAACGCGGCGAGATAACGGCGGGCGAGGTCGTCGAGGTGAAACGCCGGGCCGGGCGGGCGGCCGAGCCACGTCTCAAACGTGGTCAGCGTGACGAGCCCTCTGCCGCCCCACAGGCCGCGCGGCGGCGTGAAGAC
>VBGV01000052.1 GCA_005880755.1 Chloroflexota bacterium | reverse complement strand
CGCGACCGCGTCCTCCGGACCCTGTCTCGCCGCGGCGGTCGGCACCACGAATGCAGGCCCGGGTCCAGCCGCCGCGGCCAGCAATCGGTCCTGCTCCTCGTTGCCGGGTTTGAACTCTTCCCCACCGACGAGCGCGAGCAGACCGGCGTGTTTTGGCACGTCCGTAGGATATGGCGGTGTCCGTTCGCGTCAGAATCGCGCCGAGCCCCACCGGGTTCGCTCACCTCGGGACCGCAAGCACGGCGCTCTACAACGTGCTGTTCTCGCGCCAGAACCAGGGCACCTTCGTGCTGCGCATCGACGACACCGACATGGAGCGCAACCGGCCCGAGTACGAGGCCCTCATCTACGACAGCCTGCGCTGGCTGGACCTGGGCTGGGACGAGGGTCCGGATCACGGCGGTCCCTTCGCCCCCTACCGGCAGTCGGAGCGCCTCGACATCTACAAAGAGGAAGCGGCGCGCCTGCTGAAGGATGAAAAGGCATACCGCTGCTACTGCACGCCCGAAGAGCTAGAGGCGGAACGCAGAGAGGCCCAGATGCAAAAGCGGCCGTACAAATACTCGCGCCGGTGCTTGACCACCCCGCCGCCCGGTCGCACGGTGTTTGCGGTCCGCTTCAAAGTTCCTGGCGGCGAGGTCACGTTCACCGACATGGTGCGCGGTCACATGAAATTCGACGCCGACCTGATCGGCGATTTCATCATCGTCAAATCCGACGGCTACCCCACCTATCAGTTCGCGAGCCCCGTGGACGACGCTCGGATGAAGATGACGCACGTGATCCGCGGCGAGGAGCACCTGTCCAACACCCCCTACCAGCTGATGCTCATCGACGCGCTCGGCTATGAGAGGCCGACGGCATACGCGCACATGCCGCTGATCCTGGCCGCGGACGGCGCCAAGCTCTCGAAACGAAAGCACCCCGAATCGAACCTGATGCTGTTCAAGGAGCAGGGCTACCTGCCCGAGGCGCTCATCAACTACCTGGCCTTGCTCGGCTGGAACCCCGGCACGGAGCAGGAGATCTTTACGTTCGATGAGCTGGTGCGGACGTTTTCGTTCGACCGCGTCCAGCACGCGGGCGCGCGTTTCGATTGGGAGAAGCTGAACTGGATCAACGGCGAGTACATCCGCAAGCTCGATGACGATGAGCTGGCCAGTCGCCTACAGCCGTTTGTGCCGAACCTCGATCCGGCCATCATCAAGCGCGCCGTTCCACCACTCAAGACGCGGATGCACAAGCTTGCCCAGGCGGTCGACTATCTCGACTACCTCTGGACCGATCCGCCGCCGCCCGCGCTCGACAGCGCCACCGCGGAGCGCGTGCGCGCGGCGATCAACGTCCTGAAGGACGTCGCCTGGGAGCCCGAGCCGATCGAGGCTGCGCTGGAGAAAGCGGTCTCGGAATCAGGAGTTGGCAAGGGCAAGTTCTACACGCCGCTGCGCGACGTTCTGACCGGCAAGAAGGTCTCGCTCCCGATTCACTACGCGTTCGCCCTGCTCCCTAAAGAGAAGGCACTCTCCCGTCTGGAGCAGGCCGCGTGATCCCGCTCACGATCGTCATCGACCTGAACCCCAACATCGTCCGCATCGGGCCGCTGCTCATCACGTGGCACGGCGTGTTCGCGGTCCTGGGCATCATCGCCGCGGCCCGCCTCGGCTTCTGGCTGCTCCAGAAGGACGTCCCGAACTTGACGGGCACGGGCGACGGGCTGGCCTGGATGGTCGTGCTCGGCCTCGTCGGCGCGCGGCTGCTG
Organism: Chloroflexota bacterium; assembly: GCA_005880755.1. Classification (GTDB taxonomy): domain Bacteria; phylum Chloroflexota; class Dormibacteria; order Dormibacterales; family Dormibacteraceae; genus 40CM-4-65-16. The sequence goes on along the minus strand of VBGV01000052.1, from coordinate 7,911 downwards.
TACGTGTGGGAGAACTTCAAGCTGTTCGCTGACGGACAGCTGCTCCGGATCTTCGCGCTGACCGAAGGCGGCATCAGCCAGTGGGGCGGCCTGTTCGGGGCCATGGCCGGCGCCTACATCTGGGCCCGGCGAACGAAGTTCTCCTACTGGAAGATGTTCGATGCGGGCGGCCCCGCCGCGATGATCGGGCTCGCCATCGGCCGGATCGGCGACGTCATCAACGGAGAGCACCACGGGAGCCCGACAACCCTGCCGTGGGGCGTCGAGTACGTCAACCCGAACACGCTAGGCGAGCCGGGCAAGATCGTCCACCCTGAGGTCGCGTACGAGATGCTGCTGTGCCTGCTCATCCTCGGCGCCATGTTGCCCTTCCACCGACGCCTCAAGGCCCGGCTGCCGGACGGCGCGCTCGGACTGATCTACTTCGCGATCTACGGAACCGGACGGTTCTTCCTCAGCTTCGTCCGGACCGACCCCAGCGTCTTTCTCGGCCTGCGGCAGGCGCAGCTCGCGTCGGCGCTGATGGTTCTGGCCGCCATCATCGTCGTACCGGTTCTTTTGCGACGAGCCTCAAAAGCCGCCGCGCCAGCGCCGGCGACGCCGAGTCATGTTTGAAATAGACGTGCACCTCGTCATGCGCCGCGGCGGCGGACCTCACATCCTCGACCCACGGTTGCAGCGACGCGTTCGTGTACCCGCGCCGTAGGCGAAAGTACGCCACCGAACCCAGGTCGACCAGCGGTGCCCTCGGCCATTTCGCCTCGTCGGTGACGACGAGCGCGCCGCCGTGTTCCTGGATGAGCCGGTACGCGTCCGCGTCGAACCACGATTCGTGTCGAAACTCCGCGGCCGCCGGGCGCGCGAGCGCGGTCAGCAGCGAGTCGAGCAACGCGAGGTTTTTCTGGCGCGTCGGAGGGAACTGCAGCAGGACCGGCCCGAGATGCTCGGCCAGCAGCGCGATGCGCTGCGTGAAGATCCGGGCCAGCCCGACGCGGTCGAAGCCCTCAGCGGAGTAGGTCAGGCCTCGGTTCGCCTTCATGCAGAAACGAAAACCCGGCGGGGTCTGCGCGGCCCAATTGAGCAGCGTCGATTCAGGAGGCGTGCGATAGAAGCTGCCGTTCAGCTCGACGCCGTTGAGCCGTTCGGCGTAGTAGCCCAGCATCTTCGAACCGGCGAGGGTGGCCGGATAGAACTTGCCCTTCCAGGTGGCGTAGCTGAAGCCGGACGTCCCGGCGAAAAGCATCTGGTTACGAAACCGCGAGCTTGTTTTTCATCACCCGCTCGTGGAGCTGTCCGCACGCCGCATCGGCCTCGCGACCACGCGTGTCTCGAACGGTGACGTTGAGTCCCTGCGCCTCGACCATCTCTTTGAACGCGCGGATGGCCTTGCGGTCGGGCGCGTGGTAGGGCGTGTCTTCAACGGGGTTGAACGGGATCAGGTTCACGTGCGCTAGCTTGCGCTTGAGCAGCCCACCCAGCTCCCTGGCATCCCGCTCGGTGTCGTTGACTCCGGCGAGCATCACCCACTCGTAGCTGACGCGGCGGCCGGTGCGAGCCCCGTATGCCTGCGCCGCTTCGACCAGGTCGTTCACCGGGTACTTGCGGTTGATCGGCACCAGCACGTCGCGCAGCTCGTCGCGCGCGGCATGGAGCGAGATGGCCAGGGTCACCGGAAGCTTTTCGTCGCCGAGCTGTGTGATGCGGGGGATCAGCCCGCTCGTCGAAACCACGATGCGGCGTGGGCTGATGCCGAGCATCTCGGGGTCCGCAAGCATGCGCACCGAATCGATGACGGCGCGGTAGTTGGCCATCGGCTCGCCCATGCCCATGAACACGATGTGCGACAGGCGGCGCCCTTCCGCCGCGAGTACTCGTTCGGCGTCGACTGCCTGCTCGACGATCTCGTGCGCCTTCAGGTTGCGGCCGAAAGGAAACTTCCCGGTGGCGCAGAACGGGCAGCCGATCGGACAACCCGCCTGCGACGAGATGCACAGCGTGGAACGGTCCGCGTAGCGCATCACGACCGCCTCCACCGAGTGGCCGCCGTCGAGCTCGAAGAGGGTCTTGGTGGTGCGGCCACCGTCCGCCTCCGAGACGGCTATCGACCGGAGCGATGTGGCGCGGAAATCGGCATCCAACGCGACGCGGAGCGATTTCGGCAGCTCGCGCATCGCGTCGAACGTCGTGGCGCCGCGGCCGAGCCAGCCCCAGATCTGCCTGCGGCGATACGCCGGGGCGTCGTGATCGGCGAGCCATTGCTCGAGCTCGGTGGCGGACAGGGAAAGAATCGGCTGGGTCACGGCGCTTAGATTACCGACGCTTGGTAGACCTCTCCGTTTTCGCGCACGACGCCTTCATCGACCAACTTCTTGAGGTGCGCGCGCAGCGTCATCTCGGCCGCGACCATCAGCTTGTCATCCAGCTCGCCATACACGCGGCGCGTGAGCTCGGGCGCGGTACCACCGCCGCGGTTCACCTCAGCCAGGATTTGCGCCTCGCGTTCGAGGCGATGCTTCTTGTACTCAGCGATCTTGGCCGCGGCCTCGGTCACCGGGTCCCAGTGGCCAGGGAAAAGAATCCGCGGCTGCAGCGCGGCCAGGCGGTCGAGCGACCTCAGGTATGCGGCGACGTCGCCTTCCGGATAGGTGACCATCGAGCTGCCCTGGCCGAGGACCAGGTCCCCGGTGAAGATCGCGCGGTCCTCGGCGAGCAAAAAGCAAAGGTGGTCGGCGCTGTGGCCGGGCGTGTAGAGCGCGGTGAGGTTGAGCGTGCCGGCACGGACGATATCGCCATCCCCCAGCTCCGGGTATCGCTGCACGGTGGCCTGGAACTGGCGCGCAAACCGCTCCGCGAGCGGAAGGTGGTCTGGATGCCCATGCGTGACGAGCACCACGCCGACCGTCTTGCCCGACAACCGCTTGTTCAGCGCGGCGAGATGTGCGTCGTCGTCGGGGCCCGGGTCGATGACCACGACCACCGGGCCCGCCCCCACGATCCACGTGTTGGTGCCAGGCCCGGTGTACGGACCGGGGTTCGGAGCCACGACGCGGGAAACCTCGGTCAACGCGGACGGTAGGCGGGCAGGTAGACGTCGGCGCCGTCGGGCCGGCTCGCGTCGAGCCAGCCGTCCAGCTGCATGTCGACGATCAAGCGGATCAGCGGTTCGCCCAGCTCGGGCACGGTCAGTGGGCGCCTGGCTCCGGCCACCGTGGCTCTGATCTTCCACCACGCGCCCATCGGCTCCGCCACCACGCGAAGCGAGTCTCCCGCCAACCATTCCCCCAGGCGAGTGAAGGCCTCGACGAGGACCGGCTCGGAGCCCACGACCGCGGCGTCCGGCGGCAGGTCGCGCTGGGCGGAGGGCATGGCGAGATTGAGGACCGCGCCGATGACAACTCCGCGAGCGCTGTCCTTGGGTTCGATGGCGGCCGCCTCCAGGCCGGCGGCTCGCCGGCCCACCTCCTGCACCTGTTCGAACAGTCCCTCCAGCATCTCTGGCCGCCCGAACGCTGCCTGCCGCGCCGATTCCTGCAGGGCGAGCACCGACGACCGCAGCTTGTGGCCGAGCCGCCCGAGAAGGTAATCGCGCTGGTCGTGGGCGAGTCGCTGGCCCGTTTCGGCCGCCTGCCGCGCGGCGTGCAGCCCACCTCGCTCGGCCCAACCCACCAGCCGGCCGTTGAGGACCAGCGCCTCCCACTTTCCGCCCGGCGGCGGGAACTGGAGGTCGGCGGGTCCGTGGCGCACGTGGTCGGGGACCGACTCCATGCCGCCGCCGACGCGGACCCACATCGGCGCGACGGCGCTCATGAACGTTGTAACGGAGCGGGAGGGCGCGGCTGGCGCCTCACGACGGGTCTTCGGCGCCCATCCAACCCATCTGCGTCGTTGCGGCCTGCGCTCCTCGCTCACGCATCAACGGATGCGCTCGCTCCGGTGCTCGGCCGCGCCTAGCATCTGGGTCGTCTGGCCACCGAATCCCTCGTCGCGATCGCCATCCGCGCCCTCTACGTGCGAATCCGGGCAGGGACGGTGAATCTGAACGTGGTGCCTCGGCGGTCGCTCGCGGCGACCCAGATCCGTCCGCCGAATGAGCGCTCGACCACAAGGCGGCACAGGTAGAGGCCGAGCCCCAGCCCGCCCTGCGACCGGCTGCGCCCGGCCGGACCCGTCTTTTCGAACACCGTCTCCAGGGTCGCCGGCGGAAGCCCCTGGCCGTTGTCGGCCACGCTCACCTCGAGCCAGCCGCGCTGGACCTGGCGCGCCTCGACCTGCACGGAACCGCTTGTGTACTCGAGTGCGTTGCCGATCAGGTTCGTCAGCACCTGGCCGAGGTGAGCGGGTTCGCAGAAAGCCGGAGGCAGTGCCGGAGGCAGGTTGACCTCGACAGCGGAGGTCCGCTCTGCGTAACGGTGATTGAGCACCGCGACCACGCCGGTCATGGCCGACGCGAGGTCGATCGGCTCCGGCACCGGCTCGAAGTGGCGCGTCTCGAGCTTGGCGATGATCAGCTGGCTCTCGACCAGGCTGAGCAGGCGGTCAGATGACTCATACGCCTCCTGCAGGAGTGTGCGCCGTCCTGTGGAATCGATGGTCTCGTCCCACTGCATGATCCCGGCGAGCGTGTTCTTCATCGCCGCGGCTGGGCTGCGCACCTCGTGTCCGATCGCGCGCAGCATCAAATCTTTCGCTTCCAGAGCCTGCCGCTGCGCGGTCACGTCTTCGTGGAGCGTGAGCACGCCAGCGGGCTCGCCCTCGAGTCCGGGGATGACCACTCGCCGCACGTGCACTGTGCGGTCGGGATCCTTCATCCGCAGCTCGAGGGTGCCGTCGGCGTCGGCCACCTCGGCCGGGATCGCCCCGGCCGCGGCATAGATCTCATCCGGCTTGCGGCCCGGCATCTCGGAAGCCTGCAGGCTGTAGATGGCTTCGATCTCCGGGTTCGCGTACACGATGTTGCCACCAGCATCCTCGAGCAGCACGCCGACCGGCGAGTGCCGCAGGATCGCGTTCATCATCCGTCGCTCGCGGTCGAGTGCGTCGACGAGCTCGAGCTGGCCGAGGAGCACGGCGGCCTGGCCGGCCAGCACGCCGGCGAGTCTTCGAGTCTCCGCGGCCCCCACCGTCATGCGCGCCACCAGCAATCCCGCGAGCCGGCCTTCGACCTGGATCGGGATGGCGAACGCGTCCTGCGGCGCGCCGAGGAGGTCGAGAAGCGCGCGCAGGCGTCGGCCACCGGCGGACGACGTGAGCGCACGCAGCAGCTGGGCGCTGTCGGACACGGGCACCCTCGGCGAGGGCTCCTCGTCGTCCGAGCGCCGGACCAGCTCACCGTCCTCGAGCAGCCAGAGCTCGCCCTGCGACCCGGCGAGCGCGCGGTTCACGAGCCGCGCCATCTCCGAGCGGGCGCGGTCCGGTTCGGTCGGCGTCAGCTCGGTGAACGCCGCCACGGCTTCGAGGGTGCGGATGCGGCCGCGAGTCTCGGCGACCAGTCGCGAGTTCTCGATCGCGACCGCCGCGTGGCGCGCAAAGTCCAACGCGGCCGAGCTGGGTTCCGCGACCAGGGTGGACCCATGGACGGCGCCGATCGCGCCGACCAGGCGGTCGCCGTACCACAGCGGGATCAGGTTCCAGGCGTAGTCGCGGGCAATCCCGCTGACGATGCCCGCAGGTGCCACGCGGTCGTCGGAGCTCAGGCCGGCCCAGCCGAGCACCTCCTCAGCCCCGGCCTCACCGCTGGCACGCGTCGCGGTCACGCGACCGTCAGTGTCGAATGCCCAGCACGCGGCGCCGGCGGATTCGAGCATCGTCCGCGCCTGGTCGGCGATGTTGGAGACCACGCTCATCAGCTCGTGGCCGGCGAGGGCTGCGAGCTCCTGGATGCGCACCGACTGCGCGAGCGCCAGCTCGTTCGCGTGGTGGAGGCGCATCGTCCGGAGCGCGATGCTCACCACCGGCATCGCGGCCTCGAGGAGCTTGAGATGCGTGGCCTGGAAGCGGCCGCCGTCGTTGCGCATGGCGACGAAGCCGGCGACGACGCGGTCGTTCTGGGTGATCGGCGCCCACACGACGTGGGTCGGCGAGCGCTTGAAGATGTAGCTGCCGATCGGCCCGCCGAGGTCCGCAGGCTCGTGGGCCACCGCGTCCAGCACCTGGTTGCCCCCCTCGATCATGCGGCGGAAAAAGGGAGCGTTTTCGATCGCCACCGGGCCGATCGTGGTCGCCGGCTCGCCGGTCGCGCCCGCGAAGCCCGCGACGAGGCCCGCCACGTCGACATATGCGAGCACCGTGTGCGTCGATCCCATGTAGTCGGCGACCACCGAGAACACCGCCTCCGAAAGCTGGCGCTCGTCGGACGCGCCCGCGACGCCCATCTCGAGCATGTGCAGGGCTTCGAGGCGTGCGCGCTCGGTCTGAGCCTGGGCGAAGTGGTCGGCGTTGGCCAGCGCCAGGCTGACGTGAGCGGCCACGTCCTGCAGCAGCGTCACGTGCCATTCGTCAAACGCGCTTTCGGTGTAGGACTGGAGCGAGAGCATGGCCGTGATCCGCTCGCCGCTGAGCACCGGCACCCACACGAACGAGCGCGAGACCCGGCGGCCGCTTGACGGCGGACCCGAGACGAAGACGGCCGCGCCCTGACCCACGGTCCAGACCTCGCGCTCGAGCTCCTTGCCTTCGAATGTGCGCGCCCAGGGCGACTTCCGCACCAGCACGGGCTTGCCTGTTTCGTACGCCTCGCGCGAGGGACCGGTGACCGCCAGGGCGACCGGAGGCACCACCTCCTCCACACCCGCCACGTACTGGTAACCCTCCGCCTGCGGACCGGCCGCGGTCTGGGTGATCGTCGCGAGGATGAAGCCGTCGAAATTCAGGTTGGCGGACAGCTCCTCGCGGAGCGTGCGCATGATCGACCAGCGGTCGAGGCTGGACGCGAGGCGCCGGCCGATCGAGTTGACGATCTCGAGCCGGCGGCGCTGGTCTTCGATCGCCTCGTAGCTGCGAGCGTTGCGCAGGGCAAGCGTGACCTCGTCGGAAACAAGCTCCAGGAAGGCGGCGGTCGAGTCCTCATAGGCGTAAGGCCTCGAGCACTTGATGCCGAGCGCGCCTCGCGCGGCGCCGCCTTCCTTCAAAGGCACCCACAGAGATGAGTGCGGGTAGTGGGCGATCACCGGTTTGTTGTCGGCGACGACGTCGTGGGCCGTGGTCGCGAGCGAAGAACGAGCAGGCAGCGGTCGCGAGCTGGCCACCGAGTCACCTTCGACGTGGAGATACCGCGCCGGGTCGGCCCCGTCCTGGATCGTGACCATCTCGAGCGAGTCGACCGGGAGGAGCTCACGCAAGGTGCCGTACAGGCCGGTGAGCACGCTGGTCTCGTCGAGCGTCGAGGTCATGGCTCGGGCGATGCTGTTCAGCGCCTGGAGCCGCCGGGCCTGGTTCCGGGTCAGCTCGTTGAGGGACGCGTTGGCGAGCAGGACCCCGAGCCTGCGGTGGACGTCCTCGAGGAACTGCAGCTCGGCGGACGGCACCCGCCGCTTCTTGTAGGTGTGATAGGCGACGCTGCCGATCACGTCGCCCTGGTGCATGACCGGGACCCAGATCGCGAGCTTGCTCCTGACGCGCGCGCCAGGCCCCTTGCCGATTTCCTGGCGGGCCGACTCGACCGGGAGGACGGTCGTTTTCGGGTTGGCGAACTGACGGGCGAAGGTCGACTCGCGCACCGGCCTGCGCCGCACGTCCTGCAGCACGCCGGCGTCCATCGGCAGCGAGTGGTACCAGCCCTCGCGCTCGAGGACCTGGAGGTTGATCGCGTCGTAGCCGAATCTACCCTGGAGGCCGCGGTAGAGGACCTGGACGAGGTCGGCTTCGGTGACGCAGCTGCCGAGCTCGTGGACCAGCGCGCTCGCGGACGGGCCC
>VBGV01000349.1 GCA_005880755.1 Chloroflexota bacterium | reverse complement strand
CTGATGTCGACCCCGACGATGTCAGCCTCCGTCGCGCGAGCCAGCGCGATGGCGACGCCGGCGGTTCCCGTCGCCACGTCCAGGATCCGCCGCGGCTGAGAGCGCGCGAGGTGGCGGACGACTTCACGTCGCCACCGCCCGTTTTGGCCAAGCGACAAAACCCCGGCGAGGCGGTCGTAGCGCGGCGGCAGGTCCTCGAAGAGACCCGCGGCGAAGGCGTTCTCCGGGCTCGTGGCCGATGGGCCGGGATCCGCCATGGGCCACTTCAGGGTACGGGTACTCGGGCCGGCTTGTGCGTCCTCCTCTAGATGGGCAGGTCCGCGCGTTCGCGGTTGCTTTTCCTTGCGGCGGTGCTCGCTTTCGCTGCACTCAGCCCGCAGCCTGCGCAGGCCGCCTCCATGCTTCTCCTCTCGAGCTGCCAGCCCAGGACGGACCAGACCGACTCGTTCTCGTATCGCTTCTGCAGCGGATACGTGGCGAGCTTCGACGGTGTCCAGCTCGACACGGACCTGACGATGCCTGCCGGCACTACGCCTCCGGGCGGTTACCCGCTGGTCGTGATGATGCACGGCTGGGGCGGCTCGAAGAGCTACTGGGAGACGAATGACTTCTGCACCACGACCTCTGCCGATGCATGCAACTACAACAACGTCTGGTTTGCTCACCGCGGTTACGCGGTCCTCACGTATACCGCGCGCGGTTTCCATGCTTCGCAGGGATACACGCATCTGGCGGACATTCGCTACGAGGCTCATGACACGCAGTACTTGAGCGGGTTGCTGGCCGACGCATCCGTAGCAATGCCGGGGATCGGGGTGACCGGACTGTCGTATGGCGGCGGCCAGGCCTGGCTGCTTGCCGTCCTCGCGAACCAGGTCATGAATCCGGACGGCACGCTGACGAGCTGGCGTTCGCCCGGGGGCACTCCGCTCCACATCGCCGCCGCGGTGCCGAAGTACACATGGTCCGACCTGGTCGACGCCCTGCAGCCCAACGGACGGTCGTCAGATGGTGTGCTGACGCCGAACGGTGATCGCACCAATCCCATCGGCATCGAAAAAAAGTCGTATGTGGACTACTTCTACCAGTCTGGGCTGCAGAACGGCCGCTACGCGGCGCCTGGCCAGGACCCATCCGCTGACATCAGCACCTGGTACGCGGAAATCAGTGCCGGGGAGACCCCGGCCCAATCGGGCTACGCGCCCGGCATCATCGATCAGCTCGTCCGCTACCGCTCGGCTTACTACCAGGACAGCCTGATCGCTTCCGATGTTGCCAACCACAGCGAAACACCGATCTTCGCCCCGCAGGGCTGGACGGACTCACTGTTCCCCGAATCGCAGGCGGCGTCGATGATCGCGAAGCTGCGCACGGCGGACCCGAGCTGGCCCGCCTACATGTACGCGTCCGACCTGGGGCACCCGCTCGCCGACAACAACAAGTTTTCGGAATGGAAGGTGATCAACCGGGCGGCCACGGCCTTTTTCGACCTGCACGTCAGACATTCAGGCGGCGCCGATCCGGCAGCTGCATATCAGGAGCAGATCGTGAGGTGCGACAGCCGGGCCGGCCAGATGTACGCAAGCGCCACGGCGTCGGGCGCCGCCCCCGGTCGGGTGGCCTTCCAGTCTTCTCAGTCTGGCCACGCGACTGTATCGGCGCCGACCGATCCGGCGGCCGGTGTGGCAACCGACCCGATCGCCTTCGCCGCGCAGCATTCCGGCAACGGAGGCTGCGTGCGGCTCACCCCGGCCCCGCCAGACAGCGGGGCTTCGACCTCGTGGACCTTCCCTATCTGCGCCGACTTCACGCTGCTCGGTGAGCCGGCGCTTCATCTGAACGCCACCCTGCTTGGCACCGATGCGGAAATCAACTCGCGCCTCTGGGATATCGCGCCCGACGGCAGCGCAACGCTCGTGACCAGAGGCGCGTACCGATGGACGGGGTCCGGGGGCGCGGCGTCCGTCGCGTACGCGCTGCTGGGAAGCGGGTGGAAATTCGCAGCCGGACACCAGCTGCGCATCCAGGTGACGCAGAACGATGTGCCGTATCTGCGACTTGACAACTACCAATCGTCAGCCGTCTACAGCTCGATGCAGCTGACCCTTCCTACGACCGCTTCGATCGGTTGCTGAGCTCGCTCGGCGTAATTTTTTCGCGTGGCCTCATGGGCTGAGTTCGAGGCGGCCGCACCCGACTTCGCCAAGCGCGTCCGCAAGCTGATGTCGTCGCGCAAGCACCTGACGATGGCGACCCTCCGGCGCGATGGATCGCCGCGCATCAGCGGCACGGAAGTCCAGTTCGCCGGCGAGCATCTCCAGATCGGTTCGATGCCGGGGGCGGTCAAGGCGAGAGATTTGCTTCGCGACCCTCGGGTCGCGATTCACGGCCCGACCCACGACCCGGCCAAGAGCGGGCGATGGCGGGGCGAGGCCAAGGTCGCGGGCAGAGCGGTGGAGGTGGCGTCGAGCGGTGACGGTCACAGCTTTCGAATCGACATCCGCGAGGCTGTCATCACAAGTCTCGGTGGCAAGGGTCTCGTGATCGAGTCGTGGACGCCGGACGCCGGT
>VBGV01000321.1 GCA_005880755.1 Chloroflexota bacterium | reverse complement strand
TTGCATAACGCCACCGACCGCATCGAGAAAGAGATCGTTCTGCGCGCACCCCAGTCACGTGTCTGGCGTGCGCTTGCCAACGCCGAGGAGTTCGGCGCCTGGTTCGGCATGAAGCTCGAAGGTGCCTTCGCGCCAGGCGGGCGTGTCCACGGCCAGATCACACTGCCCGGCCATGGGCGGGTGACCATCGAGATCGCCATCGAGCGGATGGATCCCGAGAGCCGGATGTCGTACCGCTGGCATCCATACGCGGTCGAATCCGGCGTTGACTACTCGAACGAGCCCACCACGCTGGTCGAATTCCAACTTGAGGAAGTCGCGGAAGGCACCCGGCTCAGGGTGGTCGAGTCAGGCTTCGATCGCATTCCGCCGGCGCGGCGTGCTGAAGCGCTTCGGATGAACGACGAGGGCTGGGCTGAGCAGCTCGAGAACATCGCGCGGCATGTCGGTTCATAGCGCCGGCTGGCGCGAGGTCTCCCGCACTGCGCCGATGTTTGCTGCGCTCGGTGACGAAACGCGCCTGGCGCTGGTGGCCCGACTGAGCTCCGAGGGCCCGCTCTCGATTACCCAACTAACCGCCGGATCTCCTGTCACGCGACAGGCGATCACCAAGCATTTGAACGTGCTCGCCACGGCTGGGCTCGTCTCCGATCTACGGCGTGGGCGCGAGCGCATCTGGGAGCTCGAGCCGGAACAAATGGAAGCGGCCCGAGCCTATCTAGAGCACGTCTCGAAGCGATGGGACGAAGCGCTCGGCCGTCTGAAGCAATTCGTTGAGGAGTAAAGGAATCAACCATGCTCTTGAATGACAAGGTCGCTGCGGCGTCGCCTGCGCGGAAGAGCGCCGGGACAGACCCGACGGCAGCCGCGCTGACGGCGACGCTCGGGCTCGCTGCAGCATCATGGGTCGTCGCGCTCCGGCAGATGAACGGGATGGATATGGGCGTTGCGACCCCGCTCGGTTCATTCGCGTTCTTTGTCGCCGTATGGGTGTCGATGATGGCGGCGATGATGCTGCCGGGCGCGATCCCGGCAGTCCTGAGACGCGCTCATGCCGGCGGCATGCGCGCCGTGCCGGTGTTCGTTGGGTCGTACCTAGCGGTCTGGACAGTCGTGGGCGTCGCCGTGTATGCCCTGTACAGGCCGCACGGCTTATTCGCCGCGGGCGCGGTTGTGATCGCGGCAGGTTTGTACGAGCTCACGCCGCTCAAGCAGCACTTCCGCCGGTGCTGCCGCGATAGTGCGCGCTCTGGATTCGAGTACGGGCTCTGCTGCGTCGGCTCGAGCATCGGACTGATGCTGATGCTGGTGGCGCTGAGCGTCATGAGCGTCACGTGGATGTCCGTGATCGCCGTCATCGTCCTCGCTCAGAAGCTCCTGCCCGCGAAAGCGGCCGTCGATGTGCCGCTGGCGCTGGCGGTCCTCGGACTTGGAATCCTTATCGTCATCGCGCCTTCGTCGGTTCCCGGACTCACGCCAACGATGGCAGACCTCATCGGTGGCGCGAGCCACGGCAAGCTGTTTTAGGAGAAGAAGGAGAGAAACAATGACCGATCACAAGACCGGAACCCGTGAAGAGTGGCTTGCGGCCCGGCTGGAGCTGCTCGAGGCCGAGAAGGCGCTGACGCGGCGTAGCGACGAACTGGTGCGGTTGCGGCAGAAGCTGCCCTGGGTTCGAATCGACAAGGAGTACCGCTTCGAGACTGACGAGGGCCCAGGATCCCTCGCCGATCTCTTCAGAGGACGCTCGCAGCTCCTCGTCTATCACTTCATGTTCGGGCCCGACTACACGGCGGGGTGTCCTTCCTGTTCAGCGATCGCGGACGGCTTCAACGGCTCTGTCGTCCACCTTGCGAATCACGACGTCACGCTCTGCGCGGTGTCGCGGGCTCCGCTCGCCAAGCTGCAGGCCTACAAAAGGCGTATGGGTTGGAGCTTCCCATGGGCGTCTTCGTTCGGCGGCGACTTCAACTACGACTTCCATGTGTCGCACACCGAGGAGGAGTGGAGGTCGGGCGCCGTCGAGTACAACTTCCGCGCGGCGGACTTTCGGCAGCCGGAGGGCGGCGAGGAGAATCCGTTCATTGCCGCATTAACATCGAGTGTTGGAACGGACTGGCCGACGTACAGGCGAGAAGGGCCCGGCGTGAGCGCGTTCGCGCTCGAGGACGGCGTCGTGTACCACACCTACTCGGCGTACGAGCGCGGGATAGACGGCCTCTGGAGCATGTACCAGTGGCTCGACCGCGCCCCACTCGGTCGCAACGAGACCGATTTCTGGTGGCGCCGCCACGACGAGTACGACGGCCGGTGAACCATGGACACGGAAAGACGATGATGAGCGACTTGTCGGTCAGGACACCCGTCCGAGACCGATTTCGAGGATTTGACCTCGAACGGAGCCAGTGTGTAGGCCCGCTGGGCTATTTGGGTCCATCGTTGAGTCGTGGATCACTACACGGATTACTACATGGAACCAGCGTGATGGGATCGGTGACGCCGGCTCGTTCAAAGCTGGCGAAACCTGTGGTGTTGGTTTTGATGGGCGTGTCCGGCTGTGGGAAGACGACGGTGGCACGAATCTTGGCCGACCGCCTGGGTTGGCCCTTCAAGGAGGGC
>VBGV01000320.1 GCA_005880755.1 Chloroflexota bacterium | reverse complement strand
GACCACGATGTCGGCGGCCGCGCCGGTGGGCAAGCGCACATCTTGCAAAGCCCACATGGGCGGCTACGATAACGCCGGGCCCGAGCCGCGGGGCCGGGCGCTTTTAGGGGAGGGCGTGCCATGGCGGTGGCTACTGGGAAGCGCGAGAGCGACGTCGTCTATCCCGAGGATCGGCTGCCGTGGCCGCAGACCATCCTCATGGGCCTGCAGCATGTGATGGCCATGTTCGGCGCCACCGTCCTGGTGCCGCTGATTCTCGGCTTCAACCCCAACACCGTGATCTTCTTCAGCGGCGTGGCGACCCTCATCTTCCTGTTCGTCACAGGGTTCAAGGTCCCGAGCTATCTCGGCTCCAGCTTCTCTTTCATCGGCTCGGTCCTGGCGGTGCAGGGGACGCAGAACCCCAACCACGGGCTTGCCTACGCAGGCATCGTGATGGCCGGGGTCATCTACTTGATCATCGGCGCGATCGTCCACGTCGTCGGCGTGAATCCGATCCGGTACCTGCTTCCACCGGTCGTAACCGGCACCGTGGTTGCGGTCATCGGCCTGGCGTTGGCAAGTGCCGCGACCGGCAATTACGCCGGTGAGCCTTTCACCGCCACGGTCACGCTGCTGGCTGCTGTCGCCGCCGCGGTTTATCTTCGTGGATTCCCGCGCCTGCTGCCGGTGTTGATCGGCATCGTGGTTGGCTACCTCGTCTCCATCGTCTATCCGCCGTGCGCAGCCGCCAAGTCCGCGTGCCACATCGACTTCAACGCCATCGGGCAGGCCTCGATCCTGGGTGTGCCGGCGTTCAGCTTTCCCGACTTCAGCCAGTTCGGCACCACGCTCAGCCTGTTCTTCTTCATCCCGGTCATCCTGATCGCTGAGAACGCCGGGCACGTATATGCCATCAGCGGGATCATGAAACGCGACCTGAGCCACATGCTCGGTCGCACGTTCATCGGAGACGGGCTCGGGACCACCATCAGCGGGCTGCTTGGCGGAACGGGCGAGACGACGTACGCCGAGAACATCGGCGTAATGGGCATCACGCGAGTCTTCTCGATCATGGTGTTCGTCGTCGCCGCTGTTTTCGCCATCCTGCTTGGCTTCATCCCGATGTTCGGCGCGCTCGTGCGCAGCATCCCGGTGAGCGTGCAGGGCGGGATCGAGATGTACCTGTTCGGCCTCATCGCGGTGATCGGCGGCAAGATCTGGGTCGACGCGAAAGTGGACTTCTCGAAACGGGCGAACCTCGCCGTGGCTGCGATTCCCCTCATCATCGCGGCCGGCATTCCCGCCACCCAGGCCATCCCGATTCACCTCGGCGGGCTGACCCTGACCTTCAACAACCTAGGCCTTGGCGCGCTGAGCGCCATCGTCCTGTACCAACTGCTGCGTCCCGGCCACGTGCGCGACACGGAGGCGGAACCGGCGGAGATCGTGGCCAGGGAGTAGGACCCCCGCCGTGGTAGAACAGAGTTGAATTGAACCCCGCGCTGCTGACGCTACCGGCCGCGTTTGGCCTCGCCGGCGCGAGCGGCCTCAATGCGACCCTGCCGCTCCTCATCGTGAGCCTCCTCGCGCGGCTGGGCCTCGTCCACCTTGCGTCCCCCTACGACGCCCTGGCTTCAGACATCGCCTTCTACGGGCTGATCGTCCTGGCCGTGGTCGAGTTCGCGATCGACAAGATCCCGGCCCTCGACTCGGTCGGGCACGCCGTCATGCTGCCGGTGGCCGCGGCCTCGGGCGCGATCCTGTTCGCCTCCCAGACAGGGACCATCACCGACATGCACCCGGGCCTCGCCGTGCTCGTCAGCCTGCTGGCCGGCGCC